>JANXYC010000065.1 GCA_025350305.1 Cyclobacteriaceae bacterium
GAAGCATTGGTCAGTGCAACGAAACGCAACTCGGTATCCTTCGTGATTCCAAAAAGAGTTGCTAAATCAGCAAAGGGAACATAATAATCATAGAAATAATCCGGATCACTGCAACTTACTACATCCGCAATGGATATCTGGAAGTGGGAATCAAAACCATAGTTTCGTAAGGGGACGGGGCAGCTTTCAATTCCGTCTATATTAAAAATGTATACGCCTTTATTGCTGTTCTTTATAAGCGTGATGTCAATTTCGAACCCCGGATTATTGGGGGTTGAGTTCGGATCATCGGTACCCATCCGGCCATCGGTATCGATTAAAATAGTGTACGCTTCAACGCTGGGATTGCTTGTCCCCAGTCGAAATCGGAAAATCAAATTGTTTGAGTTATCGATTACGCCGTAAACACCGTATCCTTTGGAGTCAACCGTAATGTCGGTGATGCCGCATTTTGCACCCGCCTGATTATCGGCCAATACATCTCCTGATCCATTGATGGGTATACCAAACATCGGTATCTCAAACTCATCCACGTTGTATCCATCGTTGGAGAAACCGACCGAAGTTTTTGAGACAAACCCATCCTGGTTTGGATCCATCACGGTGGTAGTGGCTGGCTTGACGATTTTCCCGCGCTGTGCATTTGTCAAAAACGGCGCAAAAAGGGCAAAAACAAAGAGAATCTTAAACATGCCGTTTGGCTAAGTGATAAAAAGGGCCGTTAAATTTAGACATTTATCGTAAATCGCAGTCTTAACTTCCAGGTGACCCGCAAAAAGACCTTATCCAGCATTATACTTTGGTCGGTCATTTCAGCTGCTTTTATTGGACCCGGTACAGTGACCACCGCTGCTACTGCCGGCTCATTATTTCAATTGGATTTACTATGGGCTGTAACATTTGCCACCATCGCATGCATTCTTCTCCAGGAAGTTTCCGGTCGCCTTGCGATTGTCAGTGGCCTCACCATGGGACAGGCGTTGACTAAAAAGTACGGACAACAAACCAGTGCGTGGCTGAAATTCATTTTAGGAGGCCCCGTCATCCTGGGTTGTGCTGCCTATGAAGCGGGCAATATTCTTGGAGCCGTGTCCGGTTTGAATTTGATGACGTCGATCGACACGAGAATTCTTACTATTCTTATCACGGGAATAAGCGCGATCATTCTGTGGACCGGCAAGCGAAACACAATCGGCTGGCTGATGACCTTCCTGGTTGCACTGATGGGTATCGCTTTTTTTGCATTGGCTCTCAACCGGCCTTTTTCTTTTCTTACATACATTCAAGCGTCTTTCGTACCTGCCATCCCACCGGGGTCAGAATTGCTGACGCTGGGGTTGGTCGGCACCACCATCGTCCCCTACAATATTTTTCTTGGCTCCGGTATTAGCAAAGGACAAACCGTGCCACTCATGCGCATAGGCTTGACGATTTCAGTACTCATCGGCGGGCTGATAACCGCTGCTATACTCGTAGCGGGCACCGCCGTTACATCGTTTTCAAATTTTCACGAGCTTGGAAAGGCGCTCACTGAAAATATTGGACCTTTGGGTGGGCTCGCCCTGGGCGTTGGGCTTTTTGCAGCCGGCTTTTCTTCTGCCATCACATCACCGTATGCAGCATCCATCATTGCCTCCTCTGTATTTGCCTGGAGTAATCGGTGGCAACGGATCATTTGGGCATTGGTTTTGCTGACCGGTTTTGCTTTTGGTATTAGTGGTATCAAACCGATCCCGGTCATCCTGGCGGTGCAGGCATTGAACGGGTTGGTATTACCCCTTCTTACCGCCTATCTGATTTTGCTGATCAATGATCCGGAAATCATTCCTTCAGAACACCGGCACTCACCTTTTTACAATCTTGTGTTGGTATTTATTTTCGCCACTGTTTTATTCATGGGATTAAACAATATCGATAAATCGGTTTCTTCCTGGATGCACTTTTCTTCCGGACACTTCGGGATGATGGTAGCGGCCACCGCAGCGCTAACAGGTTATTTAAGTTTCAAACTGGTGGTCCTTTCTTCGAAAGCACGGTAATACCTGCGCTATTGCTTTGCTGCGTGTTTTCTTTTAAGCAGACTAATCATTGATACTAATGTTGAGCAGAAAAGTCGGCAAGACGATGCTTACACCAACCGAATCAACCCAGTCAGCCAGGTTCATTATCTGACCATAACATTTTCAAGAACAATTCGACTTAGCTCCACTAATTGACCGGAGGCAAAAAGCGCTTCCACATCTTCTAACTTTTTATCCTGCACTTTGGGCTTATAATTAATATAATCCTGGAACACAATTCCATTAACCTCCCTCCGGTTCATTGCCTTCCGGAAACGGATATCCCACACGTTGTCTTCCTCAAAAAAATAGGCCAGGTAATCAAGGGTAAAATTCTTCTGATGGATCCAATAATAAAACGTATCCCTATAACCTTCTCCGCCTCCTTCTCCAAAAGTAACTTCAACTTTATAATAGGGCTGTCCTTCCAGGTTTGTTGTACCTAAAAATTTCTTTTTAACGAAGGGGTCATTCAAACCGTAAGGCAGCAGGGCAAAATAGATAACCGAGTTGACACTCGCCGTGTATTTCTTCGCCATGGAGTCGGGTATTACCACAACCTTATCATCAATCTTCCGGACGAAGCTATCATTGGTAAGGATGTCATGTATGGTGGAGGTTGAATCCTTAAGGCTCCTTTCTTTTGAAAACCGGCCTCCCTCCCGTTTCGTTAAGTAATGACGGTTGCGAAAATCAAACTCGATGGTGCTATTCAGGTACTTTTCTCCGCCATACAAGCGGATAGCGTTGTCAACGATTTTCTGAGGATCCGATAAATCGCCTGAACAGGATTGGGCAATAAAAATTATCGCAGTTGCTGTTATAAAATAAAAAACCTGCCTGACTTTCAGGCAGGAATACAAAAAAGAAATCGGTTTTATCACGCTGCAATTACCTCATCAAATGCTTTCGTAAACTGTTTCATTTCGTCGAGAGTACCAATGCTCACACGGCACCATTCCTTGTCCATGTAGTCCCACACCCGGATTTGAAAACCACGCTGTTCCGTCTGTTCAAGAATTGTCTTACCATCTTTTGGCGCCGGGAATAAAACCACATTTGTTATTGATTTGCCATAGAACCACTTCTTCTGATCAAGATATTGCGTAAAATAATTTCTGGCAGCTGCATTCATTTTGCGTGAGTACGCCATAAATTCCTCATCACCCAGACTCGCTTTCGCGGCAGCAATTCCGGCCTGATTAAGAATAGTTCCTGGCTGATACTTCGCCAGCTTCTGAATCAGTTCGGGCTTGGCAACAACGTAACCTACCCGGATACCTGCCAAGCCGTAAATCTTTGAAAATGTTTTGGAGACGATTACATTATGCCCCTGCCGCACCAATTCTACCATCGACACCTGTTGAGCGGGCTCCTGAAATTCGAGATACGCTTCGTCAGCATAGACGATCGTTTTTTTGGACATTTCCAGACAGAAGTTTTTCAGCTTGTTCGGATCCAATACGGTGCCCGTTGGGTTATTCGGGTTTACGACAAACAGTATTTTTGTGTCCGGCTTTACAGCTGCGGCCATTGCTTCAAGATCATGAACCAGGTATTGATCCAGATTTACCTTGTCCCAGCGCGCATTAAATTTCGTAGCGAAATTCATTAACATCGGGAACGTAGGCCAGGCCGATAAAACAGAACCGCCCTCCAGCCCCACACCCATTCCGGTAAGGGCCAGCATTTCACCCGATCCTGCTCCTAACAAAATATGTTCAGGACTAACTCCCTCCTTAGTGGCCAGCAGCTGTTTCAATTCATCGGAAATTTCAAATCCATAGCGATTTCCATCTCCGATCGATGCTTTTATTGCTTCCCGCGCCTTTGTGGAAGGTCCATACGGATTCTCATTGGAGCCCAGGCGGATAAGTTTCGCGCCTGATTTAAATAAGCTCCTATAGTCCATTTCAGCTTTACTAGCCGGGGCTGCTGCCAATTCTTGAACAAACGAAAGACTCAGCGGAATTGTAGCACTTGCCGCAATGGCTGATCGGAACCATTCTCTGCGCGTGATGTGGGATTTCATACAATCTGGATTTATAATATAAAAGTAATCAATTTATTGTCGTCAGGTTATCTCAGCGTGGTGGTTTCAAAAGCTTCACCATCGATCACAATCATCGGGCCATTCACCTCATTGGATGGTTTCGCTTCTCTAAAATCAGAGCACATTATTCAGTTGTTCCTTGATCTTTTCCAATTCCTCCTTCATGGTTACCACTTCTTTTTGCATTTCGGCATCATTGGCCTTGGAACCAATGGTATTAATTTCACGACCTATCTCCTGGGCAATGAACGCCAGTTTTTTTCCGTTGGATTGAGATTCGCCCATCACTTTCAAAAAATAATCGAGGTGGGTTTTCAATCGCACACGTTCCTCATGGATATCTAATTTTTCAATGTAAAAGATAATCTCTTGCTCCAGGCGGTTTGTGTCAAACCCTTCGTCACCGAAGAAATCTGAAACACTTTTCTTGATCTTTGTACGAATTTTCTCTACCCTCAACGGGTCAAGCTTCTCTGCCTTCTTTAGCGAACAGGAAATGGAATTGATATACGTTTTGAATTTCTCAATTAACGACCCCCCTTCCGTTTTGCGAAACACATCGCATTGATCAAGCGCCGCTCTTAATACTTCTGCAAATTTTTCATACAATAAGGGATCCAGCAGTTCGCGTTCGGTTATTTGCTGCACATCCGGCGATCGTAGCGCCATTTCAAAAAGATTGTCATAGGGTGCCATGACACGGTCGGCCAGCTTTTTGAGTTCTGCATAGTGAGCGATGAACATCGGCTCATTGTACTGTTGCTGGATCTCTGCGGAAAGCGCTTTTACGTGCTCAACAGAAACAGACACCTTGCCGCGTTCCAGTTTTTCGGTGATGATGTTTCTCACCTCAAGCTCTTTCTCCGAAAAAAATTTCGGCAGACGGAGACTAAGATCAAGAAATTTTGAATTGAGGGCTTTCACTTCAACGAGCAGAGAGGCATCGCCGATCCTAGCACTTGCCTGGCCAAAGCCGGTCATCGATTTGAGCATGGAATATAAATTTCAGGACAAAATTAGTTCAATAAATCAAATGATTCTAGCTGCTGATTGATCGGCCTGGGCAACTGAAAATTTCCTATCAAAAATCAAATCCGAGGGAGACCATAAACCGCGGATCTTTTACCTTATAATTCTCTACGGGCCACGCTAAGTCAAACTTCAGGTAGTAGCCAAGCATCATCGTGCGGAAACCACCTCCATAACTGTAAAGCCACGGGTTGAGATATTGTTTCAAATCAATTTGAAACGGTCCATTTTTGATCTCCAGTGTCCGGAGGGTGTTTTGGGAATTGATGGGCGGAGCGCCTGTCCAGCTTGTACCAATGTCATAGAAGGCCGTAAACTGCAAGTTCCGGAAGAAATTGGAAGACACCGGCCCGCCCGCCAAGGCACGCACGAGCGGCAACCGAAACTCGGCATTCGCCATAGCCACACTGGTACCATACAAAGTAGCATAGTCAAAGCCCCGTAACGTGGTGGCAAACTCTGCAAACAAGAGATTATTGTTGTACCCGGATTTGACATACAGGGGATTCTTCACGCCTTCGTAATTGGTCCTGTTTCCGAGCCAATTGTCAGCACCGCCCAGCACATATTGCTTGGGTGAATTGCCGAAGAACGTACCGGTGTATCCGCGTACCGCAAGAACAATCTCTTTATAAATTTTTTGATAATGCCGCACATCAATAGATATCTGTGAGAAGCTGGCATTCTTGTTACCCAAGCCTTCATAGTGAACAAAATTAATCTTGCCGCGAGTACCCTCGATCAGGTTCATGCCGGTGGTGACGGAGTTGTCATAGACCAGTTCTGCACGTGTGCCTGCATAAAACTGTTGCTGGGCATCTTTAAATGTTGGGGCCCCCGGTGCGGGCTGATTTGATCCAAGATCAACAAAACGCGTGTAGCCAACAAATGGTTTTACGGAAGCCCGTACCCGGACGCTAATGGGCAACGAGGCGCCAAACTCAATTTTTTGAAAGGAATACTTTTGCCTGGTTTCAACTTGCGCTGCGGCGCCAGGTGCGGGGGTAAGGAGGTCATTCTGATCTTTGAAAATTACTTTCCGATCATACCTCACACTAAAGTCTACCCGGTGTTTCAGGTACTGGAACTCACCAAATACATCACCGCTCTTCCAGTCCCTAATCGATGCCTGTAAACCTCCAAAGATGCGGTAGTTCTCCAGGATATCATTCATTTGTGTTTCCAGTCGGATGCTAAAACCGCGTATCGGATCGATTACAAAATTGGTAGCAAACGTTTCATAACTGAATTTCGGTTCATACGGAAAAGGGCCAAGAATGCGGCTGTTGTCGCGAGCTTTCATATAACGACTTAGAAACGTCTCGCTCGGCTTCTGCGCCTTCATGGCATCATCCTCAAATTTATAATCGTCGGTATTGAGGTTTTTTTCTTGTTTTTTTGGCGTGATCACAGTGTCTTTCTTCACCTTTTCTACCGTGAAGGAATAATCGTCTGTATTAACTTCTGCGTTTTTTGGCTTTACCAGGGAAGTATCTTGTCTTACGCCAGGGTGCCGGAGTGTGTCGGGCGGCGGCGTTTCCTTTTTCACTGTATCTCGTTTCTGTTGCAGACGCTCATTGATCAGTTGCTTGATCGAAACTCCCTTGCGCGCCTCTTTCTTTCGCTTTTCGGTAATCACTTTCGCCTGCTGTGTCTCTTTCCTTCTTGTGGCCGGGGTAAAAATCTGACGTTCCAAATTGAAATTTTGCTGAACAAAAATGTCTTCTTTCATATTCTTGGTCATCACCAATGCCATGGTCCGGTTGTAAAAATCAATATCATATTCCTTGATACTGGACGGAAAATTCGTCACTTGCGCATATACGCCGGTCTGTCGGTTGAAGCGAAATAAATTAAGAATACCACGCTGGTCACTCAGGTAAAAAAAATTATTTTCATCCACCGCCTTCGGATAAAAATCCTTACTGAGGGTGTTGGTGATACGATGAACGATGTTGTTGGTGGTGTCCAGATTATAGGAAAACAAATTGTAATTGGAAGGCACTTTTGAAAAGTCCTTCCGAATGGTATTCGTTGTGTCGGTAGTACGATTGGAACTAAAAACAACCGTGTTGGTATTCGGCACAAACGATGGATCGAAATCATCAAAGATATCATTGGTCAGGCGTTTCACCCGGTCCCGCCGGCTGCTAATAAGAAATAAATCATTCTGTCCTTCCATGTCGGCACTCACCACAGCAAGCCTCCCGTTTCCTGAAAAATCAAAACTTCGGATGTTACTGAATTTGTCTAACTGTCGCGGGAGCTTGCTTCGCGTGCTGAGATCGTATAGCCAGAAAATATAGTGACCATATCGTACACCGATTACACCAAGCGTGTGAGCATCGGACCAACTTATGAGGGGTACATGCGTGTCTACGGATTGCCTGAACACCTTGTTGCCACCGGTAAGTATGACAGTTTCACGACCGTTCTCCAATGATTTTACGATAACGGTAAATTTACCGCGGTCATTTTCTGCGTATGCTACATTTTTTCCATCCGGACTAATTTTCACAGTAGTAAAAACAACCGACTTGCGGTGTCGTGGAGTGAACCGAAGGGAGTCCGCTGGCATGGTATAACTCTGTGCAACCTTTTCCTGTTCGGAAGAATAAAATTTCTTCCAATCAATCATGAATTGCTTGAATCCGATGCCTAGTGAGATGTACATGCTTTTCTGCTCATTGCGAATCACACGCGTGTAGTTGAGAATATTGGCCACACTTCCCTTGCCGTATTTCTCAACGATAAAATTCCAAATGGATTGACCCACGATCGCACCTTCCACTCCCGTCAGCTTCAGCGCGCGGTTCACCCGCTTGGTTTGCACGAGCTGGCGTACATAATCGTCCATTTCAGCATTCCATCCTTTGGCTGCGTATAGCGAAGCTCCATCAATGAACCAATCCGGAAGATTCAGCAATACGGCATTTTGAAACATGTCTTTAAGACTTCCGCCAAACATCATTTCATTTACCATCAGGTCCGCGACTTTGTAGACCAACTCTTCCTTGAATTCATCCAGGGTTCCCGGGTGCGCGATCTCCACGTACGGTTTGATGAATTCTGTTTGTCCGCCCACGTTGAATTGCTGGCCCATCAAACCCACGTTACTCTGCTGCAGGTCAGTAACCGAGTTATAAAGAAAAACCTTGGTCTTTAAATAGGGAGGATAACCGATTAAGTCTGTGATGCGGTCAAATTCAGATTCGAGGTATTGTGTGGACTCGGTTGCGATTTTTCTTCGTTCATCATAGTAGTACACATCAAAATTTTCGGAACTAACGTACTGCCAGTTGAAGGTGCGGTATTGAACACGGTTTTTACCAAAGGTCTCACTCGCCCGCTGGGCCTTTCCAGTGAGAATAAACAAAAAGGAAAAAACAAAAACCGCCAGGACCCGGCTACCTCCCATCACACGCATAAATTGAATCGCAGTCACTCCGAATATAACGCTTTGAATCGATAAATATTGACCTCGGTTGATAAGTCCCCCTTGCCCTCCAGCCAGTCCGCCAATTGATGTGCAAAATAAGGTGATAAACTTACGCCTTTCGTGCCGAGACCGTTGAAAATGATCACATTTTTATTCGCCGGGTGCGGTCCGAGTATGGGGCGTCGGTCGGACGATGTGGGCCGGATACCCCAGTCTTGGTGAATGATGTCAAAAGGCAGCGTTATTAATTCAGCGAGCTTGGTTTTTAAGGCTTCCTGTGCCTCCGGGGTCGGTCCTTCTAAAAAAGGCGCGTGCTGATAGGTGGACCCCACTTTATACATGTTTTCTCCGGCAGCCGGGACGAGATAGACGCCACGATTGAAAATTCTCTTCAGCTTCGTTTCAATTTTCACGTCCAATGTCTCTCCTTTTAGCAGTTTCAGCGGAAGCCAGCCAAACCACTTGCTTTGGAGAGCAGCGCTCCCATTGCAGAAAATAATTTTATCGGCCGTGTATTCCTTATACCGGATGATGTTGTCCACCAAAAGCGCATCTTCCCAGAACTTCTCCTCTGCATAAAAACCATGCCCCTTCAGAAAATCGCGAACACTTGATATCCATAACCCGGCATTCAGGTAACCCGATTGAGCAATTTCGATTCCACCATACGGGTTTATTACTTGATGTACGAATGACGGGTTGTCATAAAATTTCAGAACAAATTTCTCAATTTCTTGTGATTTGCTTTTTGCTTTCCACTGCTGCATTTCTTCTGCAGAAATGAATGGTCGATAAACGGGTAGGGAATGAAAAAAAAATTTAGCAAGCGTCTTACCTGCTGTTGAATAAAATCTCCCGAGGAAGGGAAAGAGTTCATCCGCCTTCCAGGTTTTGGTCATGACCCTTCCGGTGATGGGATTGAAAAGACCCGCAGCGACCGCTGAAGCACGATTTTCTTTAGGCTCATCGTAGACCATTACTGACTTTCCACGCTGGATAAGTTCCCATGCCAGCGCACTGCCCGCCAAACCTTGTCCAATGATGAGGTAGTTGATGTTTCGGTTCACACGAGTAAATTACGAACAGTGAGTGCAGAATATTGAATGATGAATTATTCAATATTCAATATTCAATATTCATCATTCAGAATTCGTCATTTGACTTAGTTCCATTTCCTGTTTGCCAGATAGACTCCTCCAAGTATCGCACCCATACCAATGAAGTGACTGACAAAAAGTCTTTCACCATCCACAACTCCCCACATCACCGACACGATTGGCATAATGTAGGTGACCGAACTGGCAAACAAGGGCGTTGTCATTTTTACCAATTTATTGAAAAGGGAAACCGCTATCGCCGTACTCATTAACGCCAGCAATGCTATAAAGCCAAATGCTTTCCAGGCGTCCTGCGCGGTGAATAGTTTTTCAGTAAAGTCAGTAAAACCAAAGAGATAGACGGCGCCCAGCGGCGCGACCAATGCAACAGAGATGCTGGTAATTGTGAGTGAACCCAAATCCGCAATATCAGACTTGATATAATTCAAATTCCATCCGTAAAATGCGCAGGCCACTACAATCAATAATCCGTAAAGATTAAAACCTGTGATGTGGCCACCGGACCTGGATAGCATCAACATAACCGTACCCGCTAATCCAATCAGAATTCCTGTTACGGCGGCGCGTTTGAATGTCAGGCTGAAAAAAGCTGCACCCATGATCATCGTCCATAATGGTGAAAGGGTATTAAGAATTCCTGCCACCGAACTATCAATGTGGCGTTGTGCGGAGGTGAAGAGGAAAGCCGGTATGAACACACCCATTAAGCCAGACAGAAATAATTTACCCGCGTGCGTTGATTTTATCTCTTTCCATTTTATCAGCGCCAGTGGAAGCAGAATAATTCCGGCGATCATCACGCGGAGGGCTGCTACTTCACCGGGAGAAAAAACAACAAGCCCCTTCTTCATCAGGATGAAGGAGGTGCCCCAGATCAGGGCCAGGATGAGGAGCAGAATGATGGAGAGCGGGGAGTTCTTATTTTCCACGAAGAATTCTGAATAATGAATGATGAATGTCCAATGTTGAATGTCGATGTGATGAATACATTCCAAACTTCATCATTCCGATATTCAACATTGGACATTCAATATTTAACGTTTTTAAAAAAACACCGGTTGAAGAGCAAAGACATCATTAATTTCATCAAGTATTCCGTGTACTTCATTTTCAGTATCCGCTTCAACTAACCGTGACCGATAAGGCTTGAAATCGGGAAGGCTCTTAAAATAATTTGCATAATGCCTGCGCATCTCAAACACACCCAGCCGGTCTCCTTTCCAGCGGATTGAAAAATTAACGTGCTCACGGCAGACCCGTACGCGCTCTGCTACATCTGGAGAAGGGAGCATCTCACCTGTTTTGAAAAAATGTTTGATTTCATTGAATACCCAGGGCGCACCGATGGATGCCCGGCCGATCATAATGCCATCGACACCAAACCTGTTTTTGTACTCCAATGCTTTCTGAGGCGAATCGACATCGCCATTGCCAAAAATCGGAATGCAGATACGTGGATTGTTTTTTATCTCCGCGATCAATGACCAGTCTGCATCGCCTTTGTACATCTGTACGCGTGTGCGGCCATGCACCGTCAACGCCTGGATGCCAATGTCTTGTAATCGTTCGGCAACTTCCGTCACATTTTTTGTCCTATCGTCCCAACCCAGCCGCGTTTTTACAGTTACAGGAAGATGCGTACATTTTACAATCTCCTCCGTCATCTTCACCATCTTGGGTACATCTTGCAAAAGCGCAGCCCCCGCCCCGCGACATGCCACCGCTTTTACCGGACAACCATAATTAATGTCGATAAGGTCAGGATTTACGGCTGTAGCAATCTCCGCCGAGCCGACCATGTTGCTGATATCACCACCAAAAAGCTGGATACCAATGGGCCGTTCGTACTCAAAAATGTCGAGCTTCTGCCGGCTTTTGGCTGCGTCACGTATGAGTCCCTCAGAGGAAATAAATTCCGTGTACATGAGATCTGCGCCCCCCGCTTTGCATAGGGCACGGAAAGGCGGATCGCTCACGTCTTCCATGGGTGCGAGCATCAGCGGGAAATCTCCCAGTTCTATGTTTCCAATTTTTACCATGTCCTTTTCCCGGTAATTCTTAACGAAAGGGAAGAATTCACCATATTTGCCCGCAAAAATAGCTAAAAACGCCCAATGCCCGACAACCTCGTTTCTGACCGACCTCCTCTTTTTTCGCTGCTTCGGATTTTGATGATCGTGCTTTTTGGGTTTGTGTTAGTCGGACCAGCCATTGGGCTGGCGGTCGCTTCATTGATCTACGACGGAGACCTGCTACAGGCCATGATGGACCCCGCTAATCACCCTGATATTCGCGATGCTGTTCTGCTATCGCAAGGCATTGCAGCATCGATCGGATTAATTTTTCTTCCTTGGTGTTATATAAAATTTATTGAACACCGTACCCTGTCCGGTTTCTTCAAGGCAGAACAAAACTGGCCATTGGTGGTGATTTCTGTCGTGGTGGCAGTAGCAGGATTGGCACTTGCGATCTCACCAATTGTAGAATGGAACGTCAACGTTGAGTTTCCCGACTGGATGTCCGGCTTCGGCAGGTGGGCAAAAGAAACGGAGGATATGGCAGCAGCCCTGATAAAATCCATTACCAGCAATCTCTCCCCGCTGGCGTTTATGTTCACCTTCCTGGTAGTCGCCATTTTGCCAGCCGTTGGCGAGGAATTTGTTTTTCGGGGATTGATCCAGCACGAACTCCAGCGTGCCGTTAAAAATCCGCACGTTGCCATTTGGGCCACCGCCATACTATTCAGTGCCTTTCATTTCCAGTTTCTTGGCTTCGTACCCCGGATGCTCATTGGCGCTTTTCTTGGATACCTGTATTATTGGTCCGGCAACTTGTGGATACCGATACTCGCGCATTTTTTTAATAATGGAATACAGTTGGTCGGGCTTTATCTTTTTCAGAAAGGCATTCTCACCTTTGATGTAGAAAGCACCGAGAGTGCACCCTTGTCAATCGTGGCTATCTCCGTGGTACTTACCCTGCTGCTACTTTTCTTTTTGAAGAACTATTTTCATTCACGCTCAATATCCGCACGTGATCCTGCTGAAAAACTATAGCAATCTTGCTCAACGTATTATTACTGCCCTGTTCGGCGCAGCCGTCATTGTTAGTTGCATCGTCTACAGCGAGTGGACTTATTTTCTGATTTTCTTCTTCATTTGTTTTTTTACGCTACGCGAGTTTTATGCGTTGGCAGGATTGGATGGCATGGTGATTCAGAAAACATTTGGAACGATCTGTGCTATGAGTATTTTCACACTCTCTTTTCTCATTGAGCACAAAGACATTTCGTATCGCTACTATTTCTTGATTTTCCCGATGGTGTCGTGCGTCTACATGATCAAGCTGTACAAAAAATTCGAGCGAAAACCCTTTACCAACATCGCGTATACACTTCTGGGAATTTTTTATGTGGCGGTGCCGTACGCCCTTTTAAACATCGCGGCATTCGAAGATGGCGCCTATAATTTTGAGATTATTTTTGGTTGCATTTTCATTTTATGGGCCAGTGACACGGGCGCTTACATCGCAGGCACGTTGTTCGGTAAACGCAAACTCTTCGAACGCATTTCTCCAAAAAAGTCGTGGGAGGGCGCCGTGGGTGGAGCCGTGTTGGCCCTTGGTTTTGCCTTTCTGATGAATAACTTCTTTCATACCCTTGCCCTCTGGCAATGGCTTTCGATAGCGGTAATAATAATTGTTGGAGGAACGTATGGCGATCTCATTGAGTCGCTACTCAAACGGAGCATTGAGATCAAAGACTCAGGGTCCAGCCTTCCGGGCCACGGGGGTTTTCTAGATCGGTTTGATGGCTTGTTGATTTCAGCGCCTTTCATTGTTGCGTTTTTAGAGATTTTTTAATTTTCAGCGAGAACGGGATTAAAAACGAAAATGTTCAATTACATTCGGAAAAAAATCCAGGAAAGAAAAAAGAAAAAATCTTTTCAGGCGTATGAATTCCAGATTGTGGATTTCCATCTTGTTCATGAAGGCACTATTCAGTACGCCCGGTGGCTTCATCCCGGAGAATTTGGAAACGAGGTCCATCATGAGAATGTGGATTTCTATCGTCAGTTTATCCGGGAAGGTGATTTTGTAATTGATATTGGGGCCAATGAAGGAGACACCACCGTTCCGATGGCCCTGGCCGCCGGAAAGAGTGGGTTGACGTTGGCGCTGGAACCAAACCCTTACGTGTTTAACGTCTTGGAGGCGAACGCGGGTCTCAACAAAGAAAAAACCAACATCATTCCGCTGAATTTTGCCGCTACCGGTTATGATGGCAACTTTACTTTTGGCTCAGGCGATCCATCGTATGGAAATGGAGGCATTGTTGGCTTTACTTATAACCAGAAAAGAAATGTTCGATTTACATTCAACGTCACCGGGAAAAATATAGAGGATTACCTGAAGAAGCAGTATCCTCATCTTTTGAGCAAATTGACATTCGTGAAGATTGATGCCGAGGGTTATGACAAAGAGATCATTAAAACGTTACCTGCTATTCTCCATTTCTGCCGACCGCACCTGGTCACCGAATGTTTTGGGCCATCAACTATTATAGAAAAAGTTGAATTATTTGATCTGCTGATTCAACTGAACTACACACCGTACCGACTGACAGATTTTACGCTAAAATCTAACGTTAAAATCAATCGAGAAGATATGGCTGGAAAAAAGACTTTTGATATCCTTGCTGTTCCAAATTAAAGAGAATGTTTTTTCGGTCTTTTGTCATTTCCTCCAAATCCAGAGCACTTACAATTAAAATGAACTTTACTGCTACTACTTGAAAAGCGTGTTTTATTTCATGATTTGGAATGTCCGGAACAAGCTACTTTTACCCATTTACTTACCCCCATCTGCCTAAATTATCTATCTTTGCAACCGTTTTCGGATCAGGATTTACTGGATTAACGGATTAACAGGATTTAAAAGACTTATAAAATTTTATTTCATAATGGCTTATATCGAACCCGCTCCTCTTCTTGACAAGGAGAACCCTTTTGAGGCGATGATGTCACGCTTCCAGACAGCCTCACAGATACTCGGACTGGAAGAACAAATCTACAACGTATTAAAAGTTCCGGCCCGGCAAGTGATTGTGTCATTACCCGTGACGATGGACGATGGCAGCATCCGCGTATTCGAAGGCTATCGTGTCATTCACTCTACGATCCTTGGTCCTTCAAAGGGAGGGATCCGTTTTGATCCGGGTGTCAACCTGGATGAGGTGAAAGCACTTGCCGCCTGGATGACCTGGAAGTGCGCAGTCGTAGACATTCCATACGGTGGCGCCAAGGGCGGAGTGAAGTGCAATCCGCGGGAAATGTCAGCAGGAGAAATTGAAAGACTCATGCGCGCCTACACACTCTCGATGGTAGACATATTTGGTCCCGACAAAGACATCCCTGCACCTGACATGGGCACGGGGCCGCGTGAAATGGCTTGGTTGATGGATGAATATTCCCGTACACGAGGTATGACTGTAAATGCTGTAGTAACAGGCAAACCAATCGTGTTGGGTGGATCGCTCGGCAGAACTGAAGCGACCGGTCGTGGCGTCATGGTGACAACCCTTGCAGCCATGGGCAAACTAAAAATTAATCCTTACAATGCAACGTGTGCGATTCAGGGCTTTGGAAACGTGGGCATGTGGGCTGCGCGCCTGTTGGAAGAGCGTGGTTTGAAAGTTGTTGCAATCAGTGACTTGTCAGGCGCGTACTATAATGAAAATGGAATTGAAATTGATAAGGCCGCCAAGTACCGCGATAGCAACAAGGGTTCACTGGATGGTTATTCTGAAGCCCAAAAAATAGCAGGACAGGATATTCTGACGTTACCCGTTGATGTATTGGTCCCTGCCGCTACCGAAGATGTGATTACAGTGAGCAATGCTAAAAAAATTCAGGCGAAACTGATCGTGGAAGGTGCCAACGGTCCTACTTCCTCAAAAGCAGACAACATTATTTACGACAAAGGCATCAGCGTCGTCCCTGATATCCTGGCGAATGCCGGTGGTGTGACAGTCTCCTATTTTGAGTGGGTGCAGAACCGCCTCGGCTACAAGTGGACTGCCGAGCGCGTGAATCGAAGGAGCGACCGGATCATGAAAGACGCTTTTGACAACGTCTATCGCGTGGCTACAGAGTATAAAGTATCCATGCGCATAGCTGCGTACATGGTGGCCATCGATAAGGTGTCGAAGACTTATAAGTACCGAGGAGGGTATTAATAATTACAAATTCCAAATTCAAGATTGGAATTTGTCTCTGTAATTTTGAATTTTGAATCGCTATCATGACCATTCACAAGGAAGGAAGAACACTGCTGTTTGTACTGCTCATCGTTTTATTTGCACTCAATTGGGCCTTGACATATTTTTTTTCCGAAGCTCAAGGGATTCAAAACATCGCCATTGGCTCCAGCCTTCTTTTTTATCTTATCATCCTTCAGTTTTTCCGTAGCCCGGTATTTACGATCATAAAAAATGAAAAGCATGTGCTGGCCCCAGCCGACGGAAAAGTAGTGGTGATTGAAGAAACGCTGGAACCCGAATATCTCAAATCAAGACGCAAGCAAGTATCAATTTTCATGTCGCCGCTTAATGTTCACGTCAACCGCATGCCGGTAGGTGGATCGATCAGCTATTTCAAATATCACCCGGGCAAGTACCTGGTGGCGTGGCACCCCAAGTCAAGCACAGAAAATGAACGCACCACGGTGGTAGCTAAAATGAAAAACGGAACAGAAGTATTATTCCGTCAGATTGCTGGCGCCCTGGCCAGAAGAATCAAGTGTTACGTAAAAGAAGGCCTTTCACTGGAACAGGGACAGGAGTTTGGTTTTATCAAGTTCGGATCACGCGTTGATATTTTTCTGCCATTAGACGCCACCGTTAAAGTCGCCATTGGGGATATCACTAAGGGCGGCAGGACGGTGATTGCGGAAATTAAGTAATCGGTAAGAGGTAATCGGTGATAGGTCTCTTACAATTTAGATAATGCACTAATATACCGGTCCGGTACATCGCCCTTCGTCGCTGTTTGATAGTCGGCGTAACTACACGGAACAATACTGTTGCGTGAATAGGCAGACGAAGACGTCATCGGAATTTCCATCCACCAGCGTTCCGTGAATTTGCTTTTATAAAATATTAGCGTCTCCGGCTCCACCGGCATGGACACGGTGAATTTCGTAAAGTCGTTGCTACGA
>JANXYC010000106.1 GCA_025350305.1 Cyclobacteriaceae bacterium
CCTCGTCATAACGGATAGCACGCGAGTAGAGGCAGCCTATTTTCTAATGAGTGAGGACAACATCAAGCGCCAGATTACATTGCCGTATGTGAGTTTTGGTTCGGATGCGGGATCGCCGGCAGCCGAAGGTTTTTTCTTAAAATACAAAGACCATCCGCGCGCTTATGGAAACTTTGCACGGCTCCTGGGCAAGTACGTCCGTGATGAAAAAGTAATCCCGCTGGAGGAGGCCATTCGCAAATTAACATCGCTGCCTGCGGGAAATCTGAAGGTCAGCAGGCGAGGCTCCTTAGCACCTGGCTACTTTGCTGATGTTGTAATTTTTGATCCCGTAAAAATTCAAGACCATGCCACTTTTGAAAACCCACACCAGTACAGCACGGGAATGGTTCACGTTTTCGTGAACGGAACACAGGTCTTGAAAGACGGTGACCACACAGGCGCCAGGCCAGGCAGGGTCGTGCGGGGACCTGGGTGGAAGAAAAAATAGTTATAAGAATCCAATTGATTCTTTGGAGCGAGTGATGCGGCTCTGCTGGAAGTTATTTTTGGAAAGGTCAAGCCGGAGGGAAAGCTCCCATTTGAACTGCCCTCGTCCGGGGAGGCCGTCCGGAACCAGAAAGAGCTCCCGATGACTCCAAAAACCCTTTGTACAAGTTTGGATTTGGTCTTAATTATTAGGTTTGAAAGTCAATAGGGTTGAAGTGCAGGTTTAAGGGTGTATAATTCAGAAATTTTCCCGGGTCCAATTTCCAAATCTTATTTGGAAATGATACATTCGATTTCTTTAACACTAAAACCCCTTTTACAATGAATTTTCCAGAAATCCTCAACCTGTTCCGCCAAGGTAAAGGCACGGCAAAAAGTCACATGAAAAATTTGATTGAAATGGCGGCCGTGGATGGGAATTTTGATGATGTAGAGTACGATCTGCTGAAGTCGATCGCGAAACGAAATGGTATTTCAGAAAATCAGTTGAAAGAAATCCGGAAAAATCCCTCCGGTATCCAGTTTGAAGTTCCTACCGATAAGAAAGAAAAATTCCACCAATTCTACGATTTGGTAAACATGATGGTGGTAGACAATACCGTGCACATGGATGAGCAAAAACTATGTTCGTTGTTTGGAGTCAAATTCGGATACGCCCGACCGCATATTAATGACCTTATTTTGGCTATCCATGCAAACATCAAAAATGGTCAGGACTATCATGAGACTATGAAGCGGGTCGATATGATGCTGACAGAATCACCCGCATCGGTTTCACGGTAGCAATTTCTACTTTTTTATTTGTTTAAAGACTTGTCGAACTTGATCGGTGTCCTCACAGTCCGACCGGCAAACCCGTTGAGGCAAATTATTCTTTGAAAACCAAAACCTTAAAATTTTGAAACAACTTTTCATATTTTTTTGCCTGTTGTTCAGTATTCAAACAACAGCCCAGGACCTGAGCCTCTACCAGAAGCAGACTTATGTGAACCGCGAAGGACAGGTACTCCCATACCGTATTCTCTACCCTGAAAATTATGAACGGTCAAAAAAATATCCATTGATTCTCTTTTTGCATGGAGCAGGTGAACGCGGAAACGATAATGAAAAACAACTGACCCACGGATCGAAGCTTTTTCTTAGTGATGAGAACCGCAGGAAATTTCCAGTCATCATAATTTTTCCGCAATGCCCGGACGAAAATTTCTGGAGTTCAGTCAATATTGATCGGACAAAAAAGCCCACGGGGTTCGTGTTTGATTATGCAAAACAACCTAATGTGCCGCTGACATCATCACTTGAAGTGGTGAAGAAAATAATGTCAGAAGGGAGTGTTGATGCCACCAAGATGTATGTCATGGGACTATCGATGGGCGGGATGGGAACATTTGAAACGGTTTATCTTTATCCGGATATGTTTGCGGCAGCCATGCCCATTTGTGGTGGAGGCGATGCTATCCGTTATGATAAGCGCGTTCTCAAAACATCCTTTTGGGTGTTTCACGGTGACCAGGATGCAGCGGTGGATGTGAAAAACTCACGTGAGATGGTAGAAAAATTAAAACAACTGAAGGCTGACGTGCGCTATACCGAGTATCCCGGTGTCAACCACAACAGTTGGGACAATGCCTTTGTAGAACCTGATTTTTTGAGCTGGCTTTTTTCGCATCAACGAAAATAAATTATCTGTGATAATCCGTGGATAAAATTATGACTTATAACGGACGCTTAACAAAGTCATCAGCACGAATAAAAAGATCGCCAGCAGCAATGCCAGCCGGAGTGTGAATGCCTCCGCCAACAGACCAATGATGGGAGGTCCAAATAAAAATCCGGAATAGCCTACGGTGGTCACCATGGCAAGCCCCACACCTGGAGGCAGATCTTTTGTATGGCCTGCAATGCTGTAGGCAATCGGAACAATGGCCGAGAGCCCCAGGCCAACAATAAAGAGACCAGTGATCACGGTGATGGGGTGCACGAAAATTATAACGATGCTCAAGCCCGCGGTTGCCACGATCCCACAAACAACCATGAGCGCTTTGTCTCCAAATTTTACACGGGCGCCGTCTCCAAAGACCCGACCGATCGTCATCGCCAATGCAAAAGCAGATAGTCCGAGAGGAGCGAGCGCGGGGTCAGCTTTCGCGATGTTTTCCATGTAGTTGGTGCTCCAGTCGGCCATCGCTCCTTCACCCAACATACTGCAGAACGCAATGACGCCAATGCTCACCATCGCGGCATTTGGCAACCGGAACGCCGGACCATCCACGGCTTTATTTTGTGGCTTGTCATGAATCAGATAGTAGCGCGCAACGAACACCGTGACCAGGCTTATGACACTGATGGTAGCAAAATGAATAAACAGGCCAGTGCTCAACTTGGTAAATAATGAACCACCCACGGCCCCGACCATCATTCCGATACTGAAAAGCGCATGGAAGGAAGTCATGATCGGTTTGCCCAATTGTTTTTCCACCATCACCGCCTGTGAGTTCATGGCCACGTCCAGCATACCGGACGAGATACCGAGCATAAAAAACAAGATGATGAGTGGCCAGAGCGTAGCGGTGGGAAGCCACGGAATGAACGGGATAAGCGAACAATAAAAGAAGGCTGAAAAGATGGTAACCCTGCGGCTACCGTTTCGAATGATCAGCCAGCCAGTAAAGGGCATGGCGATCAAGGCGCCGACAGACGAGGACAATAAGACAAGGCCTACTACGCCGTCGTTGATATCGAATAAATTCTGGATTCGTGGCAAGCGCGAGAAATAGTTGGCATGCACAAAGCCATTGAGGAAGAAAATAATATTGACCGCCAGACGGGCGGGTGACACAACGCGCATGAATTTTTTTTCGAAAGATAACCAAAGGGAACGGGCCCAGGGGTGCGTTGTAATGTTATTCTATTTTTGTTGGGAACAATCGATTGAGGAGTTGAGAATTGAGAAGTTGAGAAGTGAGGAGTTGAGAATTTGGGTAATTTCTTTCCGGTAATCTCCAAATTTTCTGTCCCTGAAGCTTTTTTCCGAAGGGTTTTCTTTCTTCGGGCCCTACTTGCTCCAGTTCTTTTTAATAATAAAAGCCACCCTATACAGAGCGGCTTTTTTATTTAGATCCAACTACAAGTTAGTGCCTTCTTGCTCGGTCTTAGCACGTAGGCGGACCTTGAACTCAGTATTGGCGGGATTTGGATACAAAGCAATTTTGGCAAAGGTTGTATCTGCTTCAACAATGGGTTTATCGTCCTGAGCTATTCTGGGGCACGTCGTACAAGGCTACTGAATGTAGCTGTTACATTGCCTTTTGCTCCAGGCGTGTCTGCCCATACTACCGTGACTTTCCGTTGATTATTCGGATCTTTTTTCACATGGTCGAGTACGAAGAAATGGAACCCGTCCTTTCGCTTGCGCACAAATACGCCCGGCACATATTCCCTCATGACTTCTTCCATCACCGGGAAACGCGTATAATCATCCAGGTTATACGTTTCATCGGGGTTGCCGTAAAAGGGAAGGCTGTCAACCAGAACTTTTCTGAAGTAATCATCCAGGCTCCTGTTATACACATCCTGTACCTGAACACTGATGCTTCGTGCAAGGATTTGTTTTTTTAGTGATGGTGACAAATGAAGTTCAGGAAATGAATCTGACGCAAACTGTGAAGAAAATGGGTTTTGTATTTTAATTTGATAGACGCTGTCTTTCCGGGTATCTGTCTGCGCCAGGAGGTTGTTTTGAGCGTAGAAGTTCTTCATTTCATAAAACACTTCACCGGTCGGATTGCTTCTTGATTCGTAAAGGCGGATGCCCCTGCCAGTTGAACTCAGGTAGGTTTGGATTCCGCTTGCGGGAAGCCCATCCTGACGGGTCACCTGGCCTTGGATAACAGGGCCACGGTACTCTGGAGAATTATTAAGGGGTTTGGGTTCCTTAGCAAGAATAGCCGACCAGCTGAACCTCCGCCACCCATGCGTGAGCATCAGGTTGTCCGCTGCTTCTGTTGCATCCCGATCCTGGCTGAAATAGTACGCTGGAGATTCAATGAATCCTCTTAAATCGGAACCCAGCCAAAAGTGATCGAAGATGTGGTCGCGGCCGGGAAGATGAAGGGAATCAGTCTTGTACACCGCAATAGACAAATTACAAGAAGATGGTGTTTGTATTTCCAATACAACTTTTCTCCTCGTACCAACCAGTGGGGTGCTGGAGACATTCACCGGGAGCATATTTTTTGGCTGTTTAAAAAACAAACGCTCGCAAACCGGTTTGAGACCTGCATCAAAAATTGTCAGGTGAGAAATTCCTTCTTTTAGATCTTTCTTGTCAAGCAGGAAAGTTGTAGTCCCGTCTCGTAGAAGTCTCATTTCTGCATGGCAAATGATCTGACGAGTATGTGCAAATAGATATACCGGAGAAGTAATGGCCTGGTTATCACTTCTTCCAGAGATATCCACTCTCAACAATTGACCCTCATCACAAAGGTGTGTCCGTTCAAGATAAAGTATTTTATTTTTTCGCTGATTAATTGTAAGGGCCTGCCATTTGAATTTTCTGTGATGAGCTTGTCTAAGGAAAGATCGAACAACACCGGCGTATGCTCATATTGTTCGCCATCATAAAACACAATGCCGTCCGACCAGTCGGCCTCATAGTAAGGATGTTCACCGGCGATAGAATTATACTCGATGTACTCACTGCCATTGAAGAGATGCGATTGGACTCGCTTATTCCTTGAGTAAAGACCAATGGCATGGACCTCCGCCTCCCGCAGGAAAGTCGAGTCTTCCTGGATAGACTGGGCATGGCTTATAGGAAAGAAAGCAGGGCTGATAAGAAGAAAGGAAATAAGCCATGCGGCTATCGACATATGTATTAAAGTTCCTTAAAAATACTTAAATGATGATGCTATTTTCTGCCGATTGAATAAAACATTGAAAAAATGAAGAATTATTCGGATGGCTGAAACTTTTCAATGCAGGCTACCGCTCGAGCCAGACTTGTAGAGTTTTTCATTGCATCATCAATGCTCCATGAATCTAAGACAAAGTGAATCAGTCTGCCATTATAATTTGGCCCAATCGTCGCATTGTTGTTTTTAGGCACAAGATCCTCCCGAATGTTCCGCTTCTTTGATATTGTGGCTATGGAGATTAGTGATCGTTTGGGGTCGGGTAAAAGCTCGGATCGAATTGGAATTTGCTTCAAATCTACACCCATAAAATCAGATATGCCTTTTCGATCTGCAAGTAACCAGGACTCAACTTCTCTGATTGCTACTCTGAAAATTAAGTTAGATTCTTTTTGGACTTTTAGCCGATCATTTATAAGCCCTGAAGGACATAGATAGGTATCCAGATCGGTTAGAACAAAAAATGGGTTGAACTTTGATGCTTGATTAAACCCTGAAATGCCTTTTTTAATGTATCCAGATCCATTTCCTGCGTAAGAATTCGCGATGAAATATTTGTTTCCGAAGCGCTCAAGAATTCTGAACATAACCTGTTCACTTAATATGTCTTCAAAAACCAAATTGAGAGTTATCATTTTGGGTCAGAACTCGAACATCAATTGATTAATTTTTTTTGGTTTTGTTCTAGGCAGAATAGCTTCTCCAGGTGTAAGGCCGCCTTGAAGCAAAGATTTTATTTCGGGGTACTTTGATGCTAATCTTATCTGGGTACCCTCTATGCTGGGCTCCAATAATAAAATCTCTTCGAGAGAAATTCCGCGATCCGTTAGAATATCTATGCTATGTGAGGTTAATATAACCTGTTTCTTTCTTGGTTTCTGTAGGCTATAAATCAAGGATGGTATTTTAGCCACAATGGCGCCATTCAGAGAAAGTTCTGGTTCTTCTAAGAGAAGAAGGCCATCGCCCTCCTGCAAGGACCACAATAGTCCAATGAATCGAAGGGTTCCATCAGAGAATTGATCTTCTCTTTGTTTACCGGCACCAGGTCTCCAATGTTCGTATATAGCTTCAAGGTGAGGCTTGCCACCTTCTTCTGCATAGTATAATTCTTTCAGTTGTGGAACCGCAAATTTTAATCCTTTTTCAATTCTTCTTAGCCATGCTTTGCGAGTGTTTTCATTCACTTTCGAAATTCTATCCAGAAATCCTTTTCCAAAAGGATCCCCTGGAAGATCAGGTCCTGTAAATGAATTCGGATGCTTAAGTAATTGAGGAACCAAATGAAGGTATACAGTACTTTCCAAAAACTTATTTATTTCCCTAAACTCCTTTTGTTTCCTGTTTTATTCCAATGGAGTATTTCCATTTAGCCAGATCACTCCCAAATTCTGACAATGAAATTTCAAGTTCAACATCGGGATACTTGCGAGCAGCCAGGCACCTAATTTTTGAAATGCCACCCCTATCTGTTACTGCTTTTTGTAGTCCACCTCCTGTCTTAGCTATATCTTTAAGAAACCTGAATGCATCAAGAAAGTTTGATTTTCCAGAAGCATTTGGACCAACCACAAATACGCGTTCTTTCAGGAGCGTATCAACGTCTCTGAA
The DNA here is from genome assembly GCA_025350305.1 of Cyclobacteriaceae bacterium. Lineage (GTDB taxonomy): Bacteria > Bacteroidota > Bacteroidia > Cytophagales > Cyclobacteriaceae > ELB16-189. The sequence goes on from JANXYC010000106.1 coordinate 7,014, forward strand.
ATTCTTCCAGTTTTTGAGCTTTATTCCTGATACTATCATGTCCAAGACAAAGATAGAAATTACATCAATTCCACCTTCTTATTTCGCATACGTCACCGCCCGCATTTCCCGTATCACCGTCACCTTAATCTGCCCTGGGTACTGCATATCTCGCTCAATCTTCTGGGAGATTTCGAAACTCAATTGTCCGGCACGTTCATCCGAAGCTTTTTCTGCATCGACGATCACGCGTAGCTCTCGTCCTGCCTGGATGGCGAAACATTTGTCAACGCCCTCAAAGCTTAGTCCCACTTGCTCCAGTTCTTTCAGCCGACGGGTGTATTGTTCAATCACTTCACGGCGTGCACCGGGCCGCGCTCCGCTGATCGCATCGCAGGCCTGTACGATGGGTGAAATAAGGCTGGTCATCTCAATTTCGTCATGATGCGCTCCGATGGCGTTGCAAACAACCGGGTGCTCTTTGTATTTCAGTGCCAGCTCCATGCCTACGATGGCGTGAGGCTTTTCCAGTTCTTCAGGCCATACCTTGCCGATATCGTGGAGAAGCCCGGCGCGCTTCGCCTGCTTCACATTAAGTCCGAGTTCAGTTGCCATAATCGCACACAGATTGGCCACTTCACGTGAATGTTGTAAAAGATTTTGTCCATAGGATGACCGAAAGCGCATCCGTCCGATCATCTTGATCAGCTCGGGTGCCAGACCATGGATGCCCAGGTCGATCACCGTGCGTTCTCCAATCTCTACCACCTCATCATCAATATTTTTTGTTGTCTTTGCTACGATTTCTTCAATACGGGCAGGGTGGATGCGACCATCTTGTACAAGCCGGTGAAGGGACAAACGTGCAATTTCTCTTCGCACCGGGTCGAAACCTGAGATGATGATCGCTTCGGGGGTGTCATCCACAATAAATTCCACACCGGTAGCTGCTTCCAGCGCGCGTATGTTGCGACCTTCCCTACCGATTATTTTCCCCTTGATATCATCACTCTCGATGTTGAAAATAGAAACCGAATTTTCCACAGCATGCTCGGTGGCGGTGCGCTGGATCGTTTCGATCACTAATTTCTTGGCGTCTTTGGTAGCCGTCAGTTTGGCCTGTTCCAAGATATCTTTGATGTACGAATTCGCCTTTGATTGCGCTTCCTCTTTCATCGACTCCACGAGTTGATCGCGGGCCTGGTCGGCAGAAAGTTTCGAAATGCTTTCAAGGACCTGGACTTTTTGCTGGTTGAACCGGTCAAGTTCTTCTTTGCGACTCCTTACCAGTTCATGTTGTCTGGCAAGACTCTGCCGCTCTTCGTCGAGATCGGCTTCCTTGCGCTTGGTTTGTTCCAATTCTTTGGATAGCTGGGCCTCACGCTGCTTGATTTTTTGTTCGTTGTTGATGATCTGGTTTTTTTTGCGGTTGGCCTCTTCTTCAAACTCCTGTTTCATTTTAAGAAACTTTTCCTTGGCTTCCAGGATCCGGTCCTTCTTGATGTTTTCCGCTTGTAATTCGGCTTCT
>JANXYC010000146.1 GCA_025350305.1 Cyclobacteriaceae bacterium
AAGCTTCGGCCAGGGACCGACTACAAAAAGCTGGAATCGAAATTTCCGAAGATGGTAGATAAATATGCCGGTCCGGAGGCCCGTCTGGCGTTGGGTAATGAATTTACGATGGAAAAATTCCGCGCTTCCGGCAATATGATCGAATGGACCTTGCGCCCCATGAAAGACATTCACCTTCACTCGGATTTGACCGCAGAGCTTGGTGTGAACAGCGATATCACGTACGTGTATTTGTTTGGCGCGATTGCATTGTTCATACTTTCCATCGCCTGCATCAATTTCATGAATCTAAGTACGGCACGGTCGGCCAATCGCGCCAAGGAAGTTGGTGTACGCAAGGTCATGGGTTCGCTCCGTTCACATCTGATACGTCAGTTTTTGACCGAGTCCATCTTATTGAGCGCTTTTTCATTTGCAATCGCACTGGCCATCGGCTGGTTGATGCTTCCATGGTTCAATGAATTATCAGATAAGCAGCTCTTTCTTCCTTTTGGCATTGGCTCTTTCTGGATGATCGTGGTACTGGCGGCCATTTTGATAGGTATCCTGGCCGGAATGTATCCATCGTTCTTTCTTTCCGCCTTCAAGCCTGCCAATGTTTTGAAAGGCAATCTCTCACAAGGAATGAAAAGCAGATTGGTACGCAGTACGCTGGTTGTATTTCAGTTTTCCATCTCCATTCTATTGATTATTGGCACCATTGCTGTCAAGCGGCAACTTGGGTTTATCCAGAACAAGAAAATAGGTTTTAATAAAGATCAGATTATCGTGATAAAAGATGCATACGGCATGGACAATCAACTCCAATCCTTTAAAGAGGAAGTCTTAAAAGATAGCCGGATCCTTAGTGGTACCATTTCAGGATTCTTGCCGGTGAGTGGCACGAACCGAAGTGATAATACACATTGGCCGGAAGGCGTTCAACCAAACGCGGAAAACATGGTCGCTCTTCAATGTTGGCGCGTGGACTACGATTACCTCAAGACGCTTGGAATAAAAATCAAAACGGGACGCGATTTCGCAAAGGAATTTCCGTCTGACTCGGGAGCGGTAATCTTAAATGAAGCAGCGTTGAAACTATTCGGATTCACCGGTGACCCGATTGGAAAGAAGATCAGCACCTTTGGATCGAATGGTGCCGGCTCCTTCGATCCTAAAAATATCCGAAGTTTCCCGGTTGTTGGGATTGTGGAGGATTTTCATTTTGAGTCGCTGAAGCAGAATATTTCGCCTCTTGCTTTCTTTCTTGATAAAAGTACCGGCCTTATTTCGTTTCGGTTTGAAGCCAAAAACACGCAGGAGGTTATTGCCTCAATTGAGAAGACCTGGAAGGCCATGGCTCCGGGTTTGCCGTTCAGTTATTCTTTTCTCGATCAGGATTTTGGAAGAATGTATTCTGCCGAACAGCGGCTCGGTAAAATATTCGTAGTGTTTGCGGGCCTGGCCATCATTATTGCCTGCCTTGGATTATTTGCCCTGACCTCTTTTACAGCAGAACAGCGTACCAAAGAAATCGGAATAAGAAAAGTTTTAGGTGCATCGGTAAGCAGCATTATCATGTTATTATCAAAAGAATTTGGTAAGCTTATCATCATCTCATTCGCGCTGGCCGCTCCGTTGGCGTGGTACGGTGTAGATTGGTGGTTGAAAAGTTATACCTACAAAACAGAAGTTGGTATACTTGTTTACTTGGTGGCTGGCTTATCAGCTTTTCTTATTGCATGGATTACGATGAGTTTTCAATCCTTCAAGGCAGCCACTAACAATCCGGTGAATTCTTTACGTAGTGAATAACACCACTTTATTTTGTGTCCCGCATCAATTGCTCGTAAAACCATAGCGCGGAGGTATAGCTGTCCAGGCTCACCCTTTCGTCGATGCCATGAAATCCGATCGGGTCGGTGATGGGACTGAATTTAATAATGCCGCTTGATATTTTACTGAAGTGACGAGAATCAGTTCCACCGATCATAAGGAAAGGAGTCGTGACGGTATTTGGAAACGTTTTCTTCGCAATCACATCTGCCTTTCTATAGGCAAAGCTATTTTCGGAAGTAATGGAGCTTGGCTCTCCTTTAAAATTATTGAATGGAGAAACGGTGACGCGATCGTCGTCGATTACTTTTTTCACGCGCTCCATCACGCCAGTGGAGCTGTCCCCAGGCAGAAGACGGAAGTTAACCGTTGCCTGCGCAATCGTTGGTATCACATTATCTTTCACACCGGCCTTCAGAATGGTGGGTGCAATTGTTGTGCGTACGAGTGCATTACCGGATCCGGTTTTTTCATAAATGCCAATAATAATACCCTTGAAGAGCCATCGGTTCGCAAAGATTATTTTCTTGAAGAATGGCATCTCCGGTCCAATATGATCCATAAAACCTTGCGTGGATGGAGAAAAACCAGGATCGAACGGGTGTTCCCGAAGTCTGATAAGTGCCTTTGCGAGAATGTCGATGGAAGTCTCCGACTCGGGCATCGAGGAGTGACCACCATTCTTTTCTGCTGTTAATTGAAGCGAAAGATACCCCTTTTCCGAAGTGCCAATAAGCGCTACCGGTTTCGTCATACCGGGCACTTTATCTTTCGTGATAATGCCGCCTTCATCCAAAACCATTTCAGGTGCGATGTTTCTTGACTTCATCAAAACCACAATTGCCTGGGCACCTGTACCTCCAAGTTCTTCATCGTGTCCAAACGCAAAATAGATCGTTCGTTCGGGCTGGTAGTTTTCAATCAACAACTTCTCGGCCGCCTCCATGATACTGATAAGGTTGACTTTATCATCCGCAGTACCTCTGCCCCAGATGAAATTGTCCGTTATTTCTCCTGCAAAAGGATCCACCGACCACATCGTCTTTGTTGCTTCTTCAATGGGCACCACATCTTGATGAGCCATCAGAACGATTGGGTTCAATCCGGGGTTCTTTCCTTCCCATTTGTAAAGCAAACTGTAGTTGGCAACAACCTCCCGCGAAAGTCTTGAATGAACAGTGGGATACGTTGTCTTCAAAAATCTGTGAAAACCGAAAAATTGCGCTGAGTCAAAAAGTGATGGATCACTGTTTGAAATTGTTTTGAAACGGATCGCTTCCTGAAAATTTCGAATGGAAGATGTGGATACTTCCGGAGACGGATTGGATTCGATCAAAAGTTGTTTTGATTCAAATCGAAACGTGTTGAATAGTAAAATTGCGGTAAAAACAAGTATAACTCCAAAGGTGTAGAATAGAGATCGTTTCATTATTCTATTTTTCCTCGGCTTGATTTTCTTCTCTAAACCATTCTATAAGTTTATATAATAATTTTTTAAATGCTTCGTCTTCACATTTCTTATAAGAAACTTTGGTTGAAATTTTTTTGAATATTGCGGATGATTTTGATGTATTAGATTTTTTCAGAGCCTTTTCGAACGTCTCTTTAGGTCTTATCGGTTTGGTGTCACCTTGGGCAAGAAAACCCGAAGTACGAGACCAGTCATAAAGTGACTGGTCTGAATTCCAACCAATTGCCACTTCGACGTGTTGTGAATTAATCCAAACCCAGTTTTCTATTTCTGGGTTGACAACAATAGCCACATTTCGCCCTTCCCATCCGTTACTTCTTAATTTCCCCTCAATTATTTGTTCCACTTCCTGGCAAGATTTATTGGATTCATGACCGCATCCTTCATAATCTAAGATTACTATGGCATATCGATATTGATTTATGAATGGTCTTAGGATTTCCTGGCTGTCGTTACAACACCCGGAATCATGCTCTGGGTGTTTATATATGTCATAAGTAAACGGCTTTGTATTTGATGAATTGGGGATTCTAGGAAGCAATCCTTCAATCAATTTTTCTTGACAACCGTCGGCCACAAGAATAATAATGTCCTTCATGATAAAATCCCACTTGCAAAAAGTAAATTAAGGTTAGGATTTCCTTTCCACTCTTTCAACTTAGGATGGTCCGTCCCCTTAACAATGTCAGTAACTCCCTCGCTTGTTTTTGCAAAGCACAATAAATCCTTCAATTCAATCATTCCTAATATTACAGGCGAATGCGAAGCCAAAAGTATTTGGGCATTGTATACGGAAGATAGAGATTGAAATAGGCATTCAATTGCCTTTGGATGAATACCGTTCTCTGGTTCTTCTATTAAAAAGACTCCATTCAATTCCTTTAAATAAGCGAGTAGGGTCAGCGCAAGCAATCGCAAGGTTCCATCTGAAACCAGCCAACTCGGTATTTCTATTCCGTTGTTGTATTTGATCTTAATGTAGCGATGTCTATCCTCTTCTCTCTCCACAGTTGTTATATCTGAAACATCAGGCAACGATGTTTGGATGTGTTCAATCCATTGCTTGAACTTTTTAGTGTCCTTTCTTAGATTTTCAATTACCCATGGGAGATTGGCTCCATCCGTTTTAAATAGCACTGACTGTCCGGGAGGACTTGGCTTTCTAATTACTAAACTATTGAGAATAAATAATTGTACTCCGCTTAATAGAAAGGACTTAAGCCAACTTGAACCTGGGAATTTGGTTTCATCATCAGGTAAGTTCCCAAGCGCAGTTTTCTTTATACCAAGTTTGAAAGATGGAAGCCATCCTTTTCCAGATTCTTCATATGTTTCAATATAGAAGTTATCATTACCCCCCAGTTTTTTTGCGAGTACTCTTTTGTAAGTCTTGGGTTTAAATCTATCAATAAAAATTTGCGGGTCTTCAACCAAGTATTCCGGAAAGGAAATTCTTTGCTGTCCTTTTTGTGCATCTATATATTTTGAATCCGCCCTCAACAAAATTGCCTTTTCGTCCTTAATCGCATTTTCACGAGTTTCCGGAAGGATTCCAATTCTTATTTCGTATCGAATAAGGGTAAACGCCCTTCCATTAAATTTTTTTACTATATCATCCGGCAATTGAACTTCTAAGGCAAGTTCTATATCGCCACCTTTACAGCCAAAAGTAAGTTCATTGTAATGAGAAGCTCGGTCAAAAATAGCCTTATCAACTCCATGGCTGACGATGTCAGCAATGAACTTCACAACATCTAAGAAAGTGCTCTTGCCGGTTGCATTAGCCCCAACCAATATGTGAAAATCGGCCATTGGTTGACTTATGTGCTTTAGACTACGAAAGTTTTTCGCCTGTATTAGTCGGATCATAACTTACAAAGCTAGCTATTCAAGCTCCTAACACAACAAGGAGGTAATTGCAAGATCAATTTCTATTTATACCGCTTCCCTTTCTTGATTACCATACCAACATTTTGCAGTAAATCCATATACCGGAGCACATCACCCTTTACGGCAATGATGTCCGCATACTTTCCTTCACTCACAGTTCCAAAATCCTTATCAACACCCATTGCTACCGATGGCCAATAGGTAGCCGCCCGGATGGTGTACATCGGATCAAATCCCATTTTATTCACCCACACATCAAGTTCGTTCCACGTACTTTGGCTATGAAACTTCATCGGGATACCGCTATCCGTGCCGATCAGCAGCACGACTCCTGCTTCTTTCAATTGCTTTACTTTCTTTTCAAGTGTTGGTTTCCGGATAGGATTAAGTTGGAAATAGGATAATTGCCCGGGCTTCCGGATAGAATGCTTAATGTCTTTTACAATGGAATCGGGTAGGTCCAAATGCCATGAATCGTTATCCAGGTTTTCAGGATTATCACGTACATACTCAAAGTTGTAAAGGCCTTCCACCGTGGGTGTCCAAAAGAGTGGACCCAGGCTCATTTGTGCAGTGCGCTCTTTGATCATTGCAATAATATCGTCAGGATACTCCGGGGCAGCAGCCAGACCTGTATGTTCAAAGCAATCGACCCCTGCCTTAATCCCTCTGCGAATCTCTTCTGGGCGGTGTGAATGTCCCACTACTTTTAATCCATTCTTGTGGGCCTCATCGACAACCGCCATTACCTCTTGCATCGTCATCTGGTCCTGATCAATCAGCTTGATGCAATTCACGCCCGCTTTTACAAGTTGCTTTACTTTTGCACGGGCATCTGCCTCACCCGTTATACCCCACCGGAAAGCATCGGTGCCCGGATAAGGGGCATGTTGAATAAATGGTCCAGACATGTACATCGTTGGCCCTGGAATTTCACCTTTGTTGATCCGGTCGCGTACAGCCAGGCTCGCTTCCAGCGGTCCACCCAGATCGCGGGCACTTGTTATTCCCGCCATTAAGAGTTGATGTGCTGATGCCGGCATGATAATGTCTTTAGAAGATTTAAGATAGGTTTTGTCCCAATGGGTGTAGTCACTGTGCCCGTTGATATACAAATGGACGTGCATGTCCCATAGACCGGGCAGTACACTCATTCCTTCCGTAGAAATAATTTCGGCACCCTTCGGAATTTCCAGTTGTCCTATCTGGCCAATGGCTTTTATTCGTTCGCCTTCTATGATGACGATACTGTTTTGTAAAGGCTTGCCTCCAAAACCATCAATGAGTGTGCCGCCAACCAGTGCTTTGGTTTGGCCAGCGCCTTGAAATGTGACGAGGGAAAGAAGTATTAAAAATATTTGTCTCATGACGAACAGGATTGTTCGGCCAAAGTAAAAATTATTGATGAGATTTATTCAGCGAAATTGGAGGATCGTTGTGAAAACGATTGCCGTGGAGCAAATGAGTGGTTTAGTTCGCGATCTTATCTGGCTGAAAATCGCCACGCAGTGTGCGGAAACGCTTTCTTGCTTCTGCAGCATATACGCTTCCGGGATACTTGTCAAGAAACGTTCGGTAAATTTCCATTGCTTTTTCTTTGTCCTTCAGTTGCTGTTCATAGATTTCTCCTTCGAGGAAATACGCATCGTCGGCGAGGATATCATCTGGAAATTCGGTTACAATCTTCTGACATAGTTCCAATGATTCCTTAAACTCCCCCTTCGTCAGACGAATAGAGGCCTCTAACCAATAGATGTCATCTACAATTTGCTTATTCGTCATGCCCGCGGGCAATGTTACCCAGATATAATCTCCTTCTTTTTCAACCAATGTATTCGCATCGATAAAGCCATAGACAAGCGCTTCTGATTGCTTCATGAGAACTTTGCCATCCTTAAATTTTTGCAACTGCACAAGGGCTTGATCGGTTTTGTTTTGATATAGCAGGCGTTGAATATTAGCATACTGCCTGAGCGATAGCCCAGTTGTATCAAAAGCTGTATTCTCTTTAATCATCATGCTAAGATCCATGGCATCATTGGCAATTTCGCGAGTGGTGGCTTGCTTCAAAATGTCCAAATGTTCCTGCGCCAGTTTAAAATCTCCTTTGTAATATGATAGTTTGGCATTTCGTAATTTGGCTTCATAACCCAGCGGTGCATCACGTTGGTTCTTTTCAACTTGTGAATAAAAAAGTGTGGCTTCCCACGGTTCATCTTTCAGTAAATAAATATCACCAAGCTCCAGTTTTGATTTTGCTTTCAGATAGGCCGCTACACGGGGATGGTTAACAAGGGCCATGAGTTTATTAATGGCTGAATCCTTTTCGTCCAAATAGTAGGCATGGAGCAACGCCTCATTCAGTGCCGCTTCATAACTGTTGGCATTATCGGGATAACGGTTAATGAACGATTGATATTCTTTTGTGAGATAACGCACGGAATCAGTGTTTACCGGGAAGCTGCGTTTTACTTTCGCTTCGCGCGCACGGATAAGCCCGAGGCGGGCAGGCAGGTAGTTATCCGTATTGGCAAATTCCTTGATGACATAGGAAAAGCTCTTATCGGCGCTTTCATAGTCTTTATTGTTCAGTGCGATCTGGGCGATCTCCAGGGTCTTGGAGGTTTCTTTTCGGAAACGCTTGTCATACGCACGTGACTGAATAAAGGCGCCGTAAAAATTCTTCTGTTGAAGGTTGACCCATATGAGCAGATCAGAGAAAACCTCTGAGTCCGGAAATTGCTGGACTTTATCGTATAGCATTCGCTCAAGGCTCTCAAGTTCGTCCGGCTTGTTCAGAAAAAGTTGAAGAAGATTTTTTACATAGTTGAGATTGGAGGGGGTTTGCGTAACGTAGTTAAGATACTCCTGCACCATTTCATCACGCTTACCCTGCATGCGATAGAGATTGGCCATCTCCAGGGTAAAAGCGGTAGGGTTACCAAGTGATTGTCTTAGCTCTTGCAGGGCCCAGACAGCATAGTCAGGCAGGTTGTGTGCTGCCAGGTAATCGGAGATCGACTTGGTACGATACACATCGGGCAGCGAGTTTTTTACCAGCGACTTGAAGTACTTGTCTGCCTTCTGCATATCCCCGGCGCGGACATACACCAGACCAAGGTCAACACGATAGGAGACCCGGTCATCTGCTTTTCGCAAAACTTTTTCAACGTAATCCTCCGCCTCTTTAAATCTTGCCATTTCCAGGAGCAGGCTGAGATAATTGTTGTGAATGAAGGGAACGTTATCGAAATTTTTTGAAAGCGACTGATACATCACAAATGCTTTTTCCTTTTCGCCCTTCAAAAAGTATTCGTTCGCAATTCGTATTTCAGATTCCTGTGCCTGTACGGCAAAACACAATCCCACACACAATACACACGGTAGTATTATATTATTAAATTTTAGAAATAGATAGTTATAGTAATAAGTCTTGTGCATTTGTGGATGGTGTCATGAAGTCTGGGAATGTAGAAGGATTGTTAACAGACTTGTTAAATAACGCAGGCTAACAGAGTTTAGTTTACGCCAGTCGGGTGAGTTCTGAACATTTCTGCTTTTTGTGTAGAACGTTTTCAACAAATTTCTTTGTGTTAATAACTTATTTGTATCGCGGAGAAACTGGGGCTGGCTCTGGCGAAACTGTGATTTTTCGGAAATTTACGATTCAGTTTGAAAGTTGATCGAATTTATCCACAAGTTATCAGAACCGTAGTATCAACGGCCCATATTCCCAATTGGCCCGCATAGGGAAGCTTTGTTTGCCATTACTGGTTTTATAAAAGACCACCTTTTCAGGTTCCTCCCCTTTTACAATATTTCCCGGATCCCATTTTCCGTTCTTATTTGTATCTAGTATTATTCGTATAGAGTATTCCGCTGGTGGCAGATTTTTAAATGTGTATTTCGTAACATTTTGGGTGCTGCTAATAATTTTGCCGTCCTTGTTGAGCAATTGGATAATATAGTTTTCTTCTCGTGTATTGGTCTGTAGTAGAAGTACTCCTGTATCTTCCGGCCACAGGATGGGAATGGATGTGGATATTGATTTACTGGTGTCACTGTCAATAGAATAAACAAATCCTTTTCCTGCCTTTAATGTTAGTCGAGGATCTTTCTTACCTGTGAATAGTTGCTTGTCGAGGATTTTTGAAATCGAAATTTCTTTGCTACGCTCATCAATTGAAATATCTTCTTTAGCAATGGGGATGGTGCTGGTGGTGTCAAGTTGAATAAATAGACTGTCAAAATTGAGGGTGAGCAACGGTTTGCTGAATTTCATAACCGTTTTGAATGAGCCTGTTTCAGAATCGACGGATGGTGCTCCGAGTGACCATTTAAGGTTTTCTTTTATGGGTTTAATGTTGGTTTTTTTGATGTAGAAACTTGAATCTGCTGAAGTTTGAAGGCTGTCGCGTGCTACCAGATGGAGTTGCAGACTATCACCGACAATGGGCGGGTTCCAAAAAACTATTTCTGTCAGGTTATCACCAAAGGCATGGGTAACGTCTTTTTCCGATTGTATAGAGTAGTCAGTGATGTATTTGTTGAATCGAAGGCGGGTAATAGTTCCAACGTTTCGAATCGCCGTTATTTTTAATGGCCGAGAATCCATCATGATCAGCCCGATATCCACCGAATCTTTTGGATTCTCTAAGAGTATTTTGCCGGCTAAAAAACCGTAACGTTCCGTCCGGCTTTCTACTTTTAGATTCTTGTTCTTGTCGTCGAAAGCGTAAATTCCATATCTCCCTGCTTTTATATTCTCCAGCTTGTATTTCCCGTTCTTATCTGTTTTTGTAAAATAGCTTGGCGTGTGAGAAAAGATATTGAATGTATCCGAGGAGTAAAGGGCCACGGTTACTTTATCAGCGGGCGTACCCAATAGCAGGTTTTTGATGGTGCCAGACATATTGAGTGAATCAATGTTAGGGCCAGTACTGAATGCAATTTTGAGATTGGGAGGGCTATTGCTTTCTGTGATATCTTGAACACCTTCTCGCAATACGATGCTGTAGGTTGTGCTGTCTTGCCAATTGTCCTTTGGCGTGATCGTCACCCTTGTTCCATTGGACTTAATTTCAACATTTTTTCCAGGGGATGGACTAATTATGATCTCTTCTTTGGGATTGTTTAGCTTAACAAATTCATTAAATATCAATTCTACTGTTTTGCCCTTAAAGTTTGTTTGGTTTGGGGACGGAATTGACTTGATAAGTACAGGTGGTTTCGAATCCTTTGGGCCTCCTGAGGGAGTGGTAAGGCTGGCACATCCGATAATGAGCGTCGTAAAGCAAAGCAGGATTAAAACCGTGACTTTCATTTATGGACGAGATAGATCAGGCTTGAATAATTCATTTCCCGTCGTCCCTTCCTATTGGAGTGGTAACCTAGCATAATTGCATTTATTGTATGTGAAAGGGAGAGGTTCCCGTTGACGGCATATTTTTCGCTTAGCAAGCTTACGTAATAGGCATCCAGTTTCATTGGTATGATATCTTTAATTTTCAACCCCGCATTTTTCAATAGAAGGGCCATCGTTGTTTTCGAGAAGTGCCAGACATGACGTGGCACATCGTAGCCTGCCCATAGGGCTTGGTAGTGAGCCGAATCGAATGATTGCCAATTTGGTACTGCAATAAAAATAATGCCATTTTCTGCCAATCGGTTCTTAAGTTCCTGGATGGTTCCTTTCAAGTCGTAGATGTGCTCTAGTACATGCCACAAGGTGATGACGTTAAACTTTATGTCAGGAAGTTTTTCCAGTTTTTCAACGACGTTAAGGTTGTGGCGGGTCGCAATGATTCTTGCTTCAGGTGATGGTTCTACTCCATAGATTGCAACACCCGCTTGTTTGCAATGTTTGAGGAAATGGCCAGTGCCGCAGCCAACATCCAGCAGGAGGTTTTCTTGAAGGTAAGGCTTGATAAGGCGAAGCTTCCATCGCAGTGTTAACTTCCTGAATATCAGATATATATAGTCAATAATACCGCTAGCCTTCTCCGTGTGTGATATATAGTTTGTAGACTGATAGTAGGTCCCTGCGGTTTCTTGTGTGGGTCGTGGATTGGTTAGGACCATGCCACACGCGATACATTGTTCCACAGGAAACAACTCACCGGTCGTAGTGTAGTCTTTACAAGTTAGGAAAGGTTGAAAGGATGCACCCGTACAAATCGGACATTGCACTACTTTTTCCAGCGACATTATTTGCCCAGGTAAACGGTCATAATGGAAACATCTGCAGGAGACACCCCACTCATGCGAGACATTTGGCCTATGGTAGCAGGGCGTTGCTTTTTTAATTTTTCCCGTGCTTCCGATGATAGGGCCTTAACCCGGTCGTAATCAAAATCGGATTGTATCCGGTAGTTGTCCAGGCTTTCAATTTTGTCTGCCATCTTTTGTTCACGATCTATATAGGGTTCGTATTTCACTACAATCTCTGCTTGCTCGGCAACTTCTTTTGAGAATTTGGAAATCAATGCGGCTAGGGATGGATGAAGTTCCCGCACTTCGTTCACACCGATTTCAGGCCTCTTCAATAAGTTGGCAACAGAATTTTTTTCCTTGATAGGCGATGAATTGATTCGCGTAAGGCTTTCATTGATTTGTTCAGGTCCAACTTTTGTGGATGATAGTTCATATAGAATATTTTTTAATGCAGCCTTTTTCTCATTCATCGCGTGCAACCGTTCGTTATTTGCGAGGCCGATAGCATGCCCTTTTTCGGTCAGGCGCAAATCTGCGTTATCCTGGCGAAGGAGAATTCTGTATTCCGCCCTCGATGTGAACATTCTGTATGGCTCAAGGGTGCCTTTATTTACAAGATCGTCAATGAGAACACCGATGTAAGCTTCTGAGCGCTTCAAGATAAAGGGCTCTTTTGAATATACTTTGTTGTGTGCGTTTATTCCAGCCATAAGCCCCTGGCAAGCAGCTTCTTCATAACCGGTAGTGCCGTTTATTTGACCAGCAAAGTACAGATTATCAACTAGTTGTGTCTCCAAAGTGAGTTTTAATTGTGTTGGAGGAAAGTAATCATACTCAATTGCGTAGCCTGGTCTGAACATCCGAGCACCTTCGAAGCCCGGTATTTTAGTCAATGCCTTGTGTTGAATATCTTCGGGCAACGAGGTTGAGAATCCATTCACATAAATTTCTATGGTATTCCAACCTTCTGGTTCTACAAATATTTGATGGCGGTCTCTTTCAGCAAATCGGTTGATCTTATCTTCGATTGATGGACAGTAGCGCGGTCCAATCCCTTGGATTCTTCCCTGAAACATAGGAGACTTGTCAAAACCCTTTTGTAATTCAGCATGAACAGATTCATTGGTATAGGTTATCCAGCAGCTGAGTTGCTTCTTAGGAGCTTTGGTTGAAGACAGGAATGAAAATTTTCCTGGGTCCTCATCGCCTTTCTGCTCTTCCATTTTAGTGTAGTCAAGCGAACGACCATCTACCCTTGGAGGAGTGCCAGTCTTCATCCTTCCTGATTCAAAGCCTAATTTGATAAGATCTTCGGTGAGTCCTGTTGCCGCTTTTTCTGCAGTTCTCCCTCCACCGAAGTTCTTTTCGCCTATGTGAATTTTGCCGTTGAGGAATGTACCATTTGTCAACACCACTGATTTAGCCTTGATTTTAATTCCAAGTGCCGTAATTATTCCTTCTACCCTATTGTCTTTCACAATAATTCCGGCTACCATTTCTTGCCAGAAATCCAGATTGGATGTTTTTTCCAGCATCAGTCTCCATTCTTCTGAAAATCTCATCCGGTCATTTTGTGTTCTTGGGCTCCACATGGCAGGTCCTTTTGAACGGTTAAGCATTCGGAATTGAATCATTGATTTGTCTGAAACAATACCTGAGTATCCACCCAGTGCATCAATTTCACGTACTATTTGCCCTTTTGCAACTCCCCCCATGGCCGGATTACAGGACATTTGACCTATAGTGGTCATATTCATGGTCACCAGTAGAACTTTAGAGCCCATATTGGCGGCAGCGGCGGCTGCCTCGCAGCCGGCATGGCCGGCACCCACTACAATTACATCGTATTCAGGAAACATGGATTGATTTGTGCGTTTCACGTGAAACAGTTCCCATCCGTTGACGAACTGCGTTTCATGTGAAACTTATTTCCACAAAGATAGGCAAGCTTCTTCTTTCCTTCGCATTTGAGCTTTTTGCTTTGATTTTTTGTCATTATATCCCATAAAGTGGAGAAGTCCGTGGACGAGTACTCTTCTAAGTTCCACATTGAATGCCTGCTGAAAGCTCTTGGCATTGTCTCTTACTCTTGGTACGCTGATATAAATTTCCCCTTTGATTTTTCTACCATCGGAGTAATCGAAAGAAAGGATATCGGTATAAGTGGAATGATTGAGATACTGCTTATTCAATACTTTCAAGTACTCATCTGAACATAAAATGTAAGTCAATGAGTCCAGCTTGTGATTTTCCAATAAACAAACAGTTTTAAGCCAATTGGCTGTTTTACGAGGGTTTGGAAGCTTGAAGCGGATTTTTTCAGAGTAGAATTTGATGGTTGCCATCAGGCATTCATGTAAAAGCTCAATTCAACTATCCTCCCACCCTCTTTGAAATCAACTTCATCAGACAAATGTTTCATGAGAAAAATGCCTCTGCCTCCAGGTTTTTCAAGATTCTCGGGCGAGGTTGGGTCTGGTAGATTATTATAGTTGAATCCCGGGCCCTGGTCCTCCACTTTGAACTTGATTGTTGATTCATCCAAAGAAAGTGACAGCAGGACGTTCTTGGACGAATCATTCATACTGCCATGCTTGATGGCATTATTTACAGCCTCTGTCACGGCAATCATTATATTGCCATAGATATCGTCATCCAGGTGGAATTGTTCCTTCGCATTGTCAATAAAGCTCTCAATCATCCTGATGTTCTCTGAGAGAGCAGGTACCTCAATCCGGATGTTCTTCATAGACAATTACTTCTGGTTGCCAAGTCGTTTGAAATACTCACTCACTTCTTTTTTATAGTAAGGATAGAGCTTTGGAGGCATCGTTTTGAGCAATTCTACTTCTTTTTCCTTTAAGCGTAAATATTCTTCGAAAGCCTTCGGAATCTCTTTCTGGTAATCTTTCGCAGTTTCACCTTTCCGCTCCTCATCCAATTCCTGTTCACGCATTGATTTTTCCGATTCCAATAATCGAGTTAAAATCTCCTTTTGTCTCCGAAGAGTCTGCTCGGTCAGTTGTTTATTAACGAGATCAAGTTCGGTCTGTTCCATTTTACCAGGCAAGTCATTACCCAAAGGCTTTCCGCCATCTTGTTTTAATTTCTCCTGCATCTCATTCAACGCCCGGCGAATACGCTCTTGCTCTGCAGCCATCCGCGCTAAATCTTCCGAGAGTTGCCTTCCTCCTTTTCCGCTGTTTTTGATTTGCTCGATTTGTTGATTGAGCTTTTGCTGCATTTCTCCCAAACTCTGCTGACCCTTCTGCTTTTTCTTTCCCTTGCCCATTGACGGTATCGCATTTGACAGCATGTCCATCATCATCTCAAAGTGATCGTTCAGCATCAACGCCAAATTATTAATACTGGTCATGGAAAATTGCATATCGGTGCTTGCATTACTTTTCTTTCTCTCTTTGATGTTCTCTACTGCTTTGTCAAGATGACCATTGAGTTCACCAATCTCACGCGTGACAACTGAGCTCATGAATGGATCCTTTTTTGCAAGAGCTAATAGGCTGTCTTCCAATACTTTAGAGTCATCCTTGATCTTCAGTTGATTTTGAGAAAGCTGCACATATTTTGGATCACTCTGCTGAATAGTATTAAAATCTTTTATTAATGATTCCTGGTCAAATGAAAGTTTAATAAGACCATGAATGATTTGACGCAGTGACTCCAGGTTTTGCTGATCAATTTCCATCTCCATCGAGTTTTGCATGCCTTGAAGTTGCTGCTGCATTTGTTGCATCTTCTCTACAGACTTCTTTTGTGGTGCCGTTGCCTTTTTAGGATTCCCCTGTTCAAGTGACTCCTTGCTTTGCTTTTCCAGCTCCTTCATTTGATTAATTTCTTCGTCCGTAGGCGCGTTGTCCGACTCGTCGAGTTCAACTCCCATTTTCTTTAGTTCATCAATTGTTTTTTTGAATTCATCAGCTTGTTGTTTCAATTCCTCTTGCTCGTTGGCTAAGTCCTGTTCGTTGGCTGGTTCTTTTTTCTCCTTTTCCTTGCTTTGTTGCTCCTGGCTGTCCTTTTGCCGGCTTTTCGTTTGGTCCTTGTCGTTATCTCCTTTATCCTGGGTCTTATCCTCCTTTTTCCCCCCTGCCAATTCCTGTGTTTTCTCTAAAATTTCTTCTTGCTTCTCTTTTTGTTGTTTTATCTCCTCGATTGCCTGGTCTAACTTATAATCGTACTGCAGTTGCTTAAATAACTCCAAGGTGCGCTCGAGTTCTTTTTCAATGTTTATTTCCTGACGATCCATTTTTTCCAGCATCTTCTGAATCTGAGAAGGATCCTGATTTTCTTTTAACATTTTTTCCAGTTCTTCAAACAGCTTTTTTGTCTCATCATCCAGAAGTTCATTCATGAGTTTCTGAATTTGTTCCGACTTTTCGCGAATGCGTTCGTTCTGTTCGGAGAATGCTTCTTTCTTTTCCTCTAACAATTTGTTTTTCTCCTGAAGTTGCTCCACCAATTGATTGAGGCTATTTTTTTGCATGATCAGGTCTTCCAACATTTTCTTATCCTGCCAATCGAGCGACTGCTTGCCCTTCAATTTTTGTTCAGCTTGTTCAATGGATTGTTTCAAAGATTTTGCTTTCGACAAACTGCGTTGAATTTCACTTTCAGTGGAAGATTGAGATCGTTTGATTTCAGCCTTGAATTCTTCAGCACTTGGAAGTTCGAATTGATATGCTGCGGATTTAGTTGACTTTCGTCCATGGACTCCGTCATTGTCCCAAACTTCCAGGTAATATTGAAGACGATCGCCAGCATCCAGGTGAAGTGAATCCAGCATCCAATTGTAAAAGAAAGTCTGCTGGGGCTGATTGCGATCAATACTGAGAGGAATAGAGTTTGATTTTTCTTGTTTGTCTTTACCGGTGATCTGGTAGTGAAGGTCAAGTTGTGAAAGACCATAGTCGTCCTGAATGTTTCCTGCCAACATGATGGACTTGAATAGGACAGAATCTTTACGGTGATTGACTATAATAGAAGGATACTGATCCTTGACTACATCGATTCGGTAGGAGATCCGGTCCTTGTTTTTGCTGTTTTCATTCTCCAGTGTGATTGTATATTCATCAGGGTTGAAAAAGTTTTTGTTGAATTCAAACAACTGATTATCAGATTGTTGCATTGGAACTGAACCCTGATCTGATGTAAAAAAAATCGAAGCCTGGTGGGTGTTGATTGAGTGCAGTTCCCATTTAACCTTCGTTCCTTCTGGAATCTCAATATTACCTGCATTGATTACTTCCTGCTGAGGCCGGCCAATGTACCTGGGAAATTGGAGATGCACTTTCAGGTTGAGCAGCTCCGGTCTGTTTACAATTTTGATGGTGAATGGGCTTGAATAAAAACCTGCTGCTTCAATCTGAAACTTAAAATCCTGCTGCAACTTTTCAAATGTGTA
Organism: Cyclobacteriaceae bacterium; assembly: GCA_025350305.1. Classification (GTDB taxonomy): domain Bacteria; phylum Bacteroidota; class Bacteroidia; order Cytophagales; family Cyclobacteriaceae; genus ELB16-189. The sequence continues at coordinate 16,809 of JANXYC010000146.1, forward strand.
GGAAAACTCTCCCCCTTTTAATGCTTCCATTTTTAGTCTTTGTTGGCCAGCAATAAGGTAGGCGGCATCCGGAATTGCTTCGCCCGTAAGCGTGACTTGTAATACAAAATCTTCATTTGGGAATGCGAGAAGACTTTGATTTTGGATAATGAATTTGAAAGGAGCTTCCGGAGAATACTCCTGATTGAAATGGATTATTCGATCGGTACTTTGGGTAAATACTTTTTGATTAACAATAAAAATAACGGCAAACAGCAGGAATGGTACGGCAAGGTATTTTAGGTAGCGTTTGTTGTCGCTGAGGTCAATGATGCTTTTAAAGGAAAAACTCTCAAAACCTGAAGCCTTTTGTTGAATGCTGGCTTCAAGTAAAACGCTATCGTTGTCTGTAATGGAAGAAAGTTGGAGGAAATTCAAGAGCCTGTCTTGTATGGTAGGGAAGTGCCGGCCAATGATTTTCGCGCTCTGCTCCTTCCCTATTCCTCTACCGGACAGCCACCAAGTCAGAGGTTCTCGCAAAAAGCGAAACAGGCAATAACCCACTGCAGCAAAAAAAAGAATGAACAGGGTTAGGCGATTTCCCTTACCGAGCCAGAGATTATATTCGATCAGTGTAGCCAACAAAAAGTATGCTAGCAATAGCGATAATGAGAGAATGGCACCCCTTAGAAATAAATTCAGATAGTACTTCTTCCGGAAAGAGGTAATTTTTTCATCGACGATATTGACTTGGTTCCCCATGCTTGATGAAAACGAAAGTAACGAGGTGTTAGTTTACAAACATATGGGCGTCTCTAAAAACTTTTTGTACCCTTCTCTGCGGATAGTCAGCTATCGGGATGGAGAAGGGTGACGGGTTGAGGCCATAAAAGGCAGGGTTTTTAGACGCCACCATCGCGGATAAGGCTTTGATAAAAGAATAACAGAAAAATGCGTCTAAGGAAAGCTTCAAAAACTCCTCGATTCTTCTCCTCCGGAGAAGGTGGGATGAGGCGAATGAAAAGGTGTTTTTGAAGCTTTCTGAAACCGTGTTATATGGAAGAAATGCCCGTATTACTTAAAGATAAGAAGATGGTTTTGAATTCAAGAAGGAATTCCGTGAGATTCAGGAAATACTGTTTTCGCGGGGAGGTGTCCAATCAAACTCTTTTTCGAAGTACTCCAGTACGTGCATCTTTAACAATTTCTCCTGTTCCAGCAGGTCGAAACGAGGGAGTCTTTTGATCATTCTCCAATGCGGCCAACCTTCCTGGTCCAGGCCCTCAATCGTATAATAGCCTGAATAGCTAAGGACCTTGCAAATTGCGATGTGCATGAGGTCTTGTTTCTGTTCCTTTGTAAAAAGTTGATGGCCCTTTCCAAGCTCTTGTACGCCGATGAGGAAAAGCACTCCGTTCAGGTCTTTTGGTCTCTGGCCCAGCATACGGTCGATTTCCCCGAGTAACAATTGCCAGTTCTTTTCTAATTCAAGGTCGCGCTTAAACATGTTGCAGCGCTTCCCAGTATTCAAAGGCTCTTCGCAAATGGGGGATTACAATCGTACCGCCAATTAAGGTAGCTACACCCATTGCCTCATTTATTTCTTCGGTTTTGAATCCTGCTTCCTTACATTTTCCCAAGTGATATTTTACGCAATCATCGCAACGAAGTACAAGCGAACAAGTCAAACCTATAAGTTCCTTGGTTTTTATGTCTAAAATACCGGGCGAATACGCATTGGTATCGAGGTTAAAAATGCGCTTGATGATAAGATTATCGGCATCAGCAATTTTTTCATTCATCGCGGCCCGGTAATCATTGAATTGCTTTACGATATCCATGTATGTAAATTTTGAATCAAATATCCCTTTACATCAGGGGGAAATCAAATGTTATTGGCAAATACGGTCATAGAAGATTTTATTTCACTGTTTTTTCCTCGCTACTGCCTGGCCTGTTCAGGTTCCTTGGTGAAAGGTGAGGAAATCCTGTGCACAGCTTGTCTTAGCGATCTTCCAAAGACAAATTATCATTTGTTTCATGAAAATCCGATAAAGAACAGGCTTATTGGGAGACTGCCGTTGAAATATGGTTGGGCCTTTTTGAAATTCCGTAAGAGCGGTATCGTACAACATTTACTGCACCAGCTAAAATACAATAATCATCCGGAAATAGGTGTGCGCCTTGGTCAGGCGTATGGCCTTGAGCTTTTGCGGTCGGGGTTTGACAGGGAATTTGATTTGATTATTCCTGTACCGCTTCACACCTCTCGCAAACGACAACGCGGATATAATCAGAGCTCTAAATTTGCCGCCGGCCTAAGTCTTGCCATGAATATTCAGTGGGATGAATCAATATCGGTACGAATGCACTCCTCCGTTACACAAACAAACAAGTCAAAGGCGGAACGATGGGAAAATGTAAAAGATGTATTCTCTGTGGGGACAAACAAAACGATCCAGGGCAAGCGTATATTACTTGTTGATGATGTTATCACCACCGGCGCAACCCTGGAAGCATGCGGTCAGCATCTGATTTCCTGCGGTTGCAGTGAATTGAGTGTGGCGTGCATTGCAGAGGCCCAATAAACGAGAGACACTTCTAAGAATTTGAATAAAAAAAAGCCCTTCAACTTTGCTGAAGGGCTTTTTTAAAAAATTAATTTCTTTTTTAGTTCGAGCCGGCCCGGATCATAGCGCAACGGAAGCCAATGGTGGCTGTTGCCGAATCCTGATCAAGGTATCTGCGAGTTCCAGGTGACATCCAATAAGCCACATCTTTCCAGCTTCCACCTTTGTATACCCTTGCCTTATCACTAACAAGTGATGTAAAACCGGTAGGATTACGTTCTACCCAATCATCTTTCCCTGCAATTGGTTTTTTAGCCTTGGCGGGGTCTTTTATTTTCTCATTTAGGCGATATTGGTTATTGTAGCCTTTTGAATCGTCGAGATACCCATCGCGGCGCATTGGGTTGAGGTCATCAAAATCCTGAAAGGAAAGAGGGCGATAAACATCCATTACCCATTCGCTAACATTTCCAGCCATGTTGTAGAGACCGTAATCGTTAGGAGGGAATTCGTAGATATAAGAAGTGATAAGTGCACCGTCATTTAGACGTCCTGCAATACCGGCATAATCGCCACGACCCCTCTTAAAGTTTGTGAGGAAAAAACCCATTTGCTTTCCGTAAGGATTGCGGAGTGCATGACCGTCCCAGGGATAAATTCGCTGGTGTGTTTGCATTTCTTCGAGCCATTGGGTACCAATAAGTGCTTGTGCAGCATATTCCCACTCTGCTTCTGTCGGAAGACGATAATCAGGGATAACAACACCCGACTCAAGCGGAATCCTTCCCCCAACCGGAACTTCCGGAAGATTCTGATCTGATTCTTTTAATAATTGCTGGTTGACAGCATGTGAGCGCCACTTCGCATAGTTGTTGGCCTGTGTCCAGCTAACGCCAACGACCGGGAAATAACGAAAACCGGGATATCGCAAATAATGTTCTACATACGGATCATTAAACGCCAATTTTCCCACCCATACTAATGTGTCAGGACGAGATGCCTGGAAAACTTCCTGTGTAGAGTCCTTGTCCAACCAATGCATGTATTCTAGCCAGTGGATGTTGGCGATTTCAGTTTCATCCATGTAAAATGAGGCCACAGAAACAGTACGCTCAACGTTATCACGATAGGACATTACATCCTCCTCAAAGGAACCCATGACGGCGCGTCCTCCTTCAATAAAAACCGTATTTGGAGCATCCGGCTGACCTTTAAAACTCTTTACCAGAAAACCGCCATTCTCCTCATCGTTGTACTTGAGGTTCGTTGTGGTGCTCATCTGACCAGGATTGATGGCAGTTCGCTCTGCATTTTTCTTGCCTCCGATAAGAGAACATGATGCAATTACTACTGTGCCGCCAACTACTGCTAAAAGACCTGTTATCTGCTTCATTTTATCTATGTTATTGACTAAAGCAACCGCTAATATAAAGAGATAATTCTGTGTTTTCCAAGACGTAGCGATTTTTTGATAAATCCCTAATGTAGGTGGAAATGATTATTCTTTGTTTTCGCGTCTTTCCCCTTAACGGCGGCACAACGGAAGTATTGTGATGGTTCCTTGCAAAGTGGCCCTACTGATTTGGATGATTTGGAATGGTTTCCGCTGACTTCAGTATATCCAGTAACGGACCTAGAATTTTTAGGGCCCCCTCTACCGAATCAATATTTTCTATGAACAACGTGGGCCGGCCAGCCTGGTCCTTTAGACGACTTTGCTTGGAATGTGTTTTCACGAATGTAAGTATGCTCTCGAAAATATCGGATTTGAAATAGCGCTCATTATCAGCAACAAAGATTGCGCGAAGCCTGTTGTTTTTTAAACTTATTTTTTCAAAGCCAAGCTGTTCGCCTGCCCAGCGAAGCCGCACGGTATCGATTAATTGTATTATCGATGGAGGCACTTCTCCAAAACGGTCTTTCAACGAACCTGTAAATTGCTTAAGTGAGGTTTCGTCGGCGATGCTGTCCAAGGTTGAGTAAAGTTGCAACCGTTCACGGGTACTGGTCACGTAATATTCCGGAATGAGAATTTCGAGGTCGGTTTCGATAGCACAATCCGGAACGATGAGTTTGGCTTTTTCAGAAAGTTCCTCCGCGAACAAATCTTTAAATTCATTCTCCTTCAGTTCCTGGATGGCATCATCCAGAATTTTGTGATAGGTGTCAAAACCGAGATCATTGATGAAGCCGCTTTGTTCTGCGCCCAACAAATTTCCCGCGCCGCGAATATCGAGGTCGCGCATGGCCACTTTGAAACCATCACCCAGTTCAGAAAATTCTTCCAGCGCCGCCAGCCGCTTACGGGAATCAGCTGTGAGAACGGAAGCAGGAGGTGTGAGCAAATAGCAAAATGCCTTTTTGTTGGACCGACCCACACGGCCCCGCATCTGGTGAAGGTCACTGAGTCCAAACATGTGGGCCTGATTAATAATGATGGTATTGGCATTTGGAATATCAAGCCCGGACTCTATGATGTTAGTAGATACCAGGACATCATACTCGCCTTCGATAAAGCGCATCATTACTTTCTCCAACTTGTCGCCTTCCATCTGTCCGTGTGCAATGCCGATGCGCGCATCAGGAACAAGTTTATAAATAATGTTTGCGACACTGTCGATATCACTGACGCGATTGTGTACAAAAAAGACCTGCCCGCCGCGGCGAATCTCATGACTTACGGCATCGCGAATGATCTCTTCATTGTAGGAGTGAAGCTCAGTTGTTACCGGCTGTCGATTGGGTGGAGCTGTGGCGATAATACTGAGATCTCGCGCCCCCATGAGTGAAAAGTGCAGGGTTCTTGGGATGGGAGTGGCCGTGAGTGTAAGGACATCGATGTTTACTCTTAATTCTTTCAACCGATCCTTCACCTTCACTCCAAACTTCTGTTCCTCATCGATCACCAGCAACCCGAGATTCTTAAACTCGACATCCTTGCTCACAATACGGTGGGTGCCGATCAACAGGTTAACGTTACCCTCTTTTGTTTCATGTAAGATATCCTTGATTTGTTTCTCCGATTTGAAGCGAGACACATATTCAATCTTCACCGGAAAACTTGCCAATCGCTCTGAGAACGTTCTGAAGTGCTGCATGGCAAGGATGGTGGTGGGAACGAGCACTGCTATTTGCTTGCCATCGGCCGTCGCTTTGAAGGCGGCGCGGATAGCAACTTCCGTTTTTCCGAAGCCCACATCTCCACAGACTAATCGGTCCATCGGATGCGGGCTCTCCATGTCTTTCTTCACGTCTTCGGTAGCGCTCGCCTGGTCGGGTGTGTCTTCATAAATAAAGGAAGACTCCAGTTCAGCCTGTAGGAAACTATCTGGAGAGAAAGCAAAGCCAGGTGCCGTCTTTCGTTTGGCATACAGTTCAATAAGCTCACGGGCGATGTCCTTGACCTTATTTCTGACTTTGGCTTTTTTATTTTCCCATTCATCCGATCCTAGCTTACTGATGACCGGCGGCGCACCCTCTTTGCCGGAATATTTCGAAATTTTGTGAAGGGAGTGAATGCTGGCATACAGCATATCGTTATCGCGAAAAACCAAACGCACCGCTTCTTGCTCGCGGCCATTGACCTCTTTTTTTTCGAGTCCTGCGAACTTACAGATGCCGTAATCAATGTGTGTGACAAAGTCACCGGGCTGGAGCGATTGTAAATCGCGGAATGTTAGCGCTTTGGACTTGCTAAATTTTTCCTTTGCGCGAAACCGATGGTATCGTTCAAAAATCTGGTGATCTGTGTAGCAAACTATTTTCAACGAACGGTCTATGAATCCCTGGCGTAACGGAAACTCAAGCGGTTGAAATTTTAAGTCAGGATGGATCTCTTCAAAAATTCCCTGAAGGCGTTCCAGTTGCCGGGGTTGCTCGGCGGCGATAAAATTTGAATAGCCCTGTACCTGATGATCTATTAAATTCTTGGCCAGAAGTTCAAAATTTTTATTGAACGAGGGCTGAGTCGAAGAACTGAATTCAAATGTTTGGGCAGCCGTAAAATAAAAGCGCCTTCCGAATTCGATAATCGAGAATGTAGCGATTTGTTTTATGAAGGACACGGCTGATTCGAAAAGGTGGGATGGTTCCAATGCCAGTTTAGCGCTTCCGCTTTCGCGAACAATACGGTCAAAGCTTTGACTTGCTTTTTCAAAGCACTTGTCAAGTATATCGGCGGTAAGGTGTACGTCCTTAATCCACAGACGTGTGGAAGATGACATGAATTCAAGGAGCGATTGCCGGTCTTCCTGAACGAGCCGGGTCTGTATGTTGGGCATCAGGCTCACTTTCTCAAGGGTTTCCACAGAAAGTTGAGAACCTGGATCAAAGCTGCGAATACTATCTACTTCGTCGCCGGATAATTCAATGCGATAGGGGAGTTCGTGCGCAAACGAAAACACATCAATGATGCCACCGCGCACAGCAAACTGTCCTGCCTCAAACACAAAATCGGTCTTTTCAAAATCGTAGGAATGTAAAAATTCTTCCAAAAACTCACGATCGAGTTTTCCTTTTGTTTGAACAACAAACGTGTTGTTGGCCAGCGATTTTTTGGTGATGACTTTTTCGGAGAGCGCCTCAGGATACGTGATGAGGATCTGTGAACCGGGATGAGCACTTAGATGGCTCAGTGCTTCGGCACGCATGAGCACGTTGGCGTTTTCGGTTTCATCATACTCGTATGGCCTTTTATACGACATCGGGAAGAGGAACACTTCTTTTTCTCCTAACAGATTTTGAAGATCATTGGAAAAAAAGGCAGCTTCTTCCTTATCCTCCAGCACCACGAGGTGGCTGGCGCGTACGCTTTTGTAGACAGCCGCCAGAATTACGGCATCAAGGCTTCCTGTAAGGCCTTTCAAACGCAGAGTTTTTGTAGTGGACGTACGAATCCCCTCGGCCAGGTTTTGTACCAGGCTATCCGATTTATATAGAGAAAGAAAATCAACCGCCCTCAAGCAACCATCTGAAAAGATTGTAAAAGTACCGTACACCGGTCATCGCTCCAAGTATCTTTTGAAAATTGACGGCAATCAATTTCTTCGCACGCAGGCAAAACAGAAGCGCCCTGAAGTTCTTACCTTTGAGAAATGCACTACGTCGAATTACTCATCTTGTTTCTCGCCATCACTTGTGCGCTCTTTATGTTTATCGGGTTGATCAAGCCATGGGCGATGCTGTGGTGGGAGGATGTGCAGAATCGCAGCAAAGTGATCAAAATCTACGGTACCCTGGCCGTTGTATTCGGTTTGGCATATTATGGAATGAAGTTCTTACATTGATTACAGAGTACTACGTAGCTTGTGCGACAAAATGGCAATGCAAGTTATTGATTCATAAGGTATAAGATTAAAAATTATGTCGTCTAAGTAACCAGCGTAGTAGTATGAAGAAGATCTTCATTTTTTTGTCCGTGCTTCTTCTGGTCGCTTGTTCAACCCAGAAAAAGGAAAGCACCCCTGGCAGTATTAACGTGAATGAATTACCTGCGATACCACTTACCCTGATTTCTGGAGAACGGGTGATGGTAAACTCCCTTGGCGGAAACACTATTCTGATTTTTTACGTGCCCGACTGTGACCACTGTCAGCGCGAAGCGGAGGCGATACGGAACCAACTTGAAGTATTCAAAAACTACTCACTCTATTTTATTGCTGCGAGCGAACCGGAAGAAATTAAACGATTTGCAGAGCGCTACCAACTGAACGGGCGTGTCAATGTATTTTTTGCACGTGCAGAAGTTGCGGATGTTGTACGTGAGATGGGCCCCGTCGGAACACCGGCTTTGTACATTTACTCGCACGAAAAACGGTTGATCAAAAAATTTGATGGCGAGACGAAAGTGGCTGAGATAGCGGAGGTTTTGTAAACCGTAAACAATAGCAATTTCAGATTCTTTTTTGCATCATTGTTAGATCTTATCTTACACTCTTTAGTCTCAACTTAAATTTTGACAATATGGGAGGATTAATTCTATTAGGAATCGGCTTCTTGTTTCTGCTGATGTGTTTTGTTACCGTGCGTCAGGGTACGATTGCCGTGGTAACGGTATTTGGCAAATACAGTCGTATCATGCGACCCGGGTTGAATTTCAAGTTGCCGGTTATTCAACAGATTTATAAAAGAATTTCTATTCAAAACCGGTCCGTAGAATTGGAGTTTCAAGCTACGACGATTGACCAGGCCAACGTCAATTTTAAAGCCATGCTTCTTTTCGCGGTGTACAATCAGGAAGAGGAGACTATCAAAAATGTGGCCTTTAAGTTTATGGATGATAGGAGTTTTATGCAAGCCCTCATCCGTACAATAGAAGGCTCGATCCGGAGTTTCGTAGCTACGAAAAAGCAGGCGGAGATACTTTCATTGCGCACGGAAATCGTTAAAGAGGTAAAGGAGCAACTGGACCACACACTGGAGGGCTGGGGTTTTCACTTATTAGATTTGCAACTGAATGATATCGCATTTGATGAGGCGATCATGAAATCCATGGCACAGGTGGTGGCCTCGAATAATTTAAGGGCGGCGGCCGAAAATGAGGGGCAAGCTTTGTTAATCACCAAAACCAAAGCTGCCGAGGCAGAAGGAAATGCCATTAAAATTGCCGCGGAAGCAGAAAAAATTGCTGCTGCACTGAGGGGACAGGGCGTAGCGTTGTTCCGCGAGGAAGTGGCAAAAGGTATGTCTCAAGCGGCCAAGGAAATGCAAGGCGCGAGCCTGGATGCTTCATTTCTTCTTTTCTCCATGTGGACGGAGTCGATCAAGCATTTTGCTGAGCACGGTAAAGGAAATGTGATTTTCCTGGACGGCTCGAGTGAAAACATGCAGCGGACGATGCAACAATTGATGGCGATGGGAAAGGGAGTATCGATAACTTCCAAATAGAAAAGTTTATACAAAATCAAAAAATGTGATCATCAGGTGATCACGTTTTTTTATTTGCTCGCCTTGCATTTTTTCAGGTTCTCTTCAGCATTCGTCAAAGCCAACGTTGCCTCTGCTGAGAGTCTTGATTGGTTATCAGCCACTTTTCTTGCTTCGATTGCCAAAACCAAATTTTTCTCGGCTACTAAGAGTGATTTACTTGCCGCTGTACTTTGAAAGAATGCGTAGAGGAGGCAAATGACGGATACCACGATTAAGACTGCGATGGTAATATTTTTTATCATACATGTATTGTTTTATTCATCGATTAGTTGAGCCACTTAGAATGGAGTACTTTCCTTTTGTCTATTCAAATAAGGGCGTCTCTAAAAACTCCTTGTACCCTTCTCTTCCGGAGAAGGGTGACGGGTTGAGGCCATAAAAGGCAGGGTTTTTAGAGATGCCCATACGATAATCAGTTCACCCTCTCCGCCACCATCACCAACTTCTCCTTTTCATCCTGCGTGCAAATCAAAAACTGTTCACCACCCTCTTTCAATCCCGTTTTCTTTTTAATGTCCTCTACGCTCAATGGATAATTGCGACTGATGATGTTGACATAACCATTGGGAAATAAGCCCTTAAGTTTCTTATCAGCCTTTACAAACCGGACTATTTTGAAGGTCCGGCCTGGGAAGTTCAGTAGCTGATCGGATGTGTAAAGGTGGGTACTGGGCGCCAATTTTTTAAGCTGATATTTCTGTGCAATCCATTTGAAGGCCCCAGCCTTTAAAATCGCTGCATTAGGTTCATATAAATAGGTGAGGGGTGGAGAGAACGCTACGACTGATTTTTTTTCTTCGTCCAGTGTGAATGAAACAGAGCTTTTGACTTCCCCACTTCTTTTAAGATCGACCGCTCTTATCATGGGCTCTTGTGAACTTGTCTCACTAAGAAGAAAGAGTAATTCCCTGCATTCATTTTCCACGGCCACTATGATCATCTCGGCAACCCGCCGTAATTCCCTGCATCCTTGCTGAAGATCAAGCAACGGCGAAGTTTTGATGAGCACATGGGTTGCTTTATTAAAAAATTCTGATTGCAGCGCAACAACATCCGGCTCGCTGTCGGCCAACCGGTAAACTTTCTGTGTTGCTTTTCTGCGGGAAGGATCAAGGTAGAGGAAATCAAATTTTTCAGGAGTGTGGGCTAGAAAAGTTTCTGCTGAAGTGTGATGATAAGTGATGTTTGTGGCGCCCAAAAGTTGGTGATTGTGCTTCGCAATTTCAAGAAGCTTCTGGTTGGGCTCAGCATATTCGACACGGTGGGAATGAAGGCTCAAAAAATAGCTGTCAATGCCAAAACCACCGGTAAGGTCCACGCCCGTGCATTTGCCTTTTGGTAAGTTCTCCAGAAGAAGATCGGACTTAAATTTAGCGGTTGATTCCGAAGAACTTTGTTCCAGATTGATACCGGGTGGATAAATAATTCCTTTGGTGTTGTACCAACTGGGGAGTTTGGTTTTAGCTTTCCGTCTGCCGATGAGTTGTTGTACGATCAGTTCAGCGGTTACGCCATGAACCGTCTTTCGTTTCAATAATAGTTTTTGAACATCCTCATTTTCATGTTCGGCAATGAAGTCCTGGACTTCTTCTTTCAAGATTGAGTTAAGAAATTTGTTCATCCTTTTGGCTCAACAAAATACAAAACTTAACCTCATTGTGTTTTGCCACGCGGTATTGTTATGCGATCTTCGCGCGCATTTTATCTGGAAATGAAAAAGCCGATCATCGTTATCTTTATCACCATCTTCATTGATATGCTGGGGTTTGGGATTATCATTCCCATCCTGCCGATTTTTTCAAAAGAGCTGGGGGCGCAGAACTACCAGGTGGGACTGATCGCTATGAGTTTCCCGGTGATGAATTTTCTTTTTGCTCCGTTCTGGGGATCGCTAAGCGACCGGTATGGTCGCAGACCGATCATTCTGGTAAGTGTACTACTAACCGGACTGGCCTACCTGCTTTTTTCACAGACTATCAATCTCTGGTTGCTATTGTTTTCCCGCATATTGTCGGGCATCGGTTCTGCTAACCTCTCCGTGGCGCAGGCCTATATAGCCGACATCACGCTTCCTCAGGAGCGGGCGAAGTCTATGGGCTTGATTGGTGCGGCGTTTGGTTTGGGGTTTATTATTGGTCCTACAGCCGGAGGTTATCTAAAAAGCATTTCGGCGACGGGTCATGTGGATATGGTAGGCTACCTGGCAGCGGGATTATGCCTGCTCAACTTAGTAATGGCGTATTTTCTCCTTCCTGAATCCCTGAAAGAAAAACAAAAGGATGTGCGTTTCAACTTCAAGGTCATCTCCGGTATTGTCACAGAACTCCGCAAGCCCACCATCCGCGAATTGCTGTTGATCAACTTTATTTTCATCACTGCTTTCATGATGATGCAAATGTCTGTCTCCCTTTTCTGGAAAGAGAAGATCGGCCTGAATGAAATCCAGATGGGAAACATGTTTGCGTTTATAGGGTTGGTTACTGTAATAGTTCAAGGTGGATTGGTGGGAAGATTGGTCAAACAATTCGGCGAGACAAAGTTGCTTTCGTACGGTACTTATTTATTCATTGTATCACTGATCATAGTACCATGGGTAACGCCGAAAACATTTATACCAGTTGAACTCATTGCATTTGCGCTGATGGCGCTTGCAAACGGATGCCTCACGCCCTCCATCACATCCCTTCTTTCCAAATTGGCCGACCCAAAGGACGTCGGACAAGTATTGGGAGTGAACCAATCCTTCGGTTCTATGGCCCGTGCGGCTGGAATGGGAATGAGCGGATTTATTTATGGAATTGAGTTCCATCTTCCGTTTATGGTGGGGGCGGCAATGATGGTGGTTTGTATTTGGTTGTCTATGCAACTGGAGAGCAAGCACACAGAGAAAACACAGAGACAGAAATGCATTCAGAGCTAATGAAGCAGAAACGTCAATATACCCGACAGCATCAACGTCAACCCCGTTATGATCCCTGCATTGTGCTCCAAAGCGTGCCAATTCATTTTCAATAAACCACTGTGGCCAAGTCGCACCCAGATCACCATGCCACTGACTGTTACAATCGTGTAGAGTACCGCCAACAGTGCCACCAACCATAACCCTTCCGTGCCGGCCACCAGGAAATACGCTTCGATCTCAAAACACGGAGAAAAAAACATCGCGGAAGCAAGGGAGAAAATCAATCGGTTTTTGTTTGAGATTTGCTCAGGATGACCATGCATATGGAAATGATGATGAAGACTGTGCTGCCATATGTAGAAGATGCCCAAAACCACCAATAGTCCGGGTGCAATGTAAGTGGTGAAATTTTCCACGACGACTGCAAGTTTGGCACCGATGAACGCCAGTAGAACCCCTATCAGCACGGTGCTGGTGGCATGTGCCAGCCCTGCGATGACAGTAATGCGGGTGGTTTCAGACAAGTCCCATTTCTCTTTTTTTCCAATGGCCAGTACGGGAAGCCAGTGATTGGGAATGAGCCCATGAAGAATGCTGAGGACAAGACTGCCAGTGATGAGGGTAATCATTCCACAAAGTTACTACTTCGCTTGTTACTCAGACAACATAAATCATGACCTACTATTTTATGAATCAACTAATCACATTCACCAGTGTCGCCCAAGCTACGTAGTACTCAGTAATACCTATGCATTCATTCTGTTTCAGAAATCAATCTTCTTTGTTTTTCAAAATACCCAATAGTGCATAGGTACCGCTCACGACAATGGATTTATGTTGAGCTGATTCAGGAAGGTCAACCACTGTATAACCATCCTCTGAAATTCCTTTTGGGATTTCTATCATCTCATAGCGATGAGAAGCCGCATCGTTGGTGACAAAGACGAAATATTTTCCATTAAAATTGACAACTGCTTCATCGGGTAGTACAGTCTCTGATTTCTCACCGGTTTCTATGGTGGCGCTAAAATACAAGCCTGGAATCAAAGACGGATCCTCTTCATCCAAATGACAATGCACCCTCACGGTACGCTCGGGTGTGATGGCTTTCCCAATCAGGTAAACTTTGGCCAATCGTTCTTTTTTTTCATTGGATAGCCTGATCCGGACAGTTTGACCAACAACCAATTTGGAAATATCTTTTTCAAAAATCTGAGCCTCGGCATGGAGGTGCTCTGTATCCACAATTTTTACCATCACTTCTGTAGGATTGACGTGCATCCCGATATTGATGTTGACTTCTGTTACAAACCCCGCGATGGGAGAAGGAATTGAGATGGTGTTTTTAATGTTACCCGCTTCAATATCGGCCAGGTTGATATTGATCAGCTTTAATTTTGCTTTTAGTCCTTCTACTTTTGCTTTGGTACTAAAGTAATTTGATTTTGATTGCTGTAAGGCTTTTATGGCATTCACATTTTCAGTGGCAAGGTCTTGCTGACGTTTGTATTCAAGCTCTAAAAAGTCTAACTGACTTTTACTATCGAGGTAATCCTGTTGAATTTGGATGTAATCAGGATGTTCCATCACGACAACGATCTGTCCTTTTTTTATTTTCATGCCCTGAAGCAATTCGGTGTATTTAACAAAGCCACCCAACGGAGCAGAGATGGTAACCAAATTTTGAGGAGGCACATCGAGCATGCCGTTAGCCTTTACCAGGTTGCTCATTTGTCTTGTCTCAACTTTGCCTAATTGAATGTTTATCGATTTAACCTGCACATCTGTTAAACTCACTTCGTTCTGTGTTGGATTCTCACGCTTTGGTTTTGAATTACCATCAAGCTGATTTTTGTCTGTGTTTTTTGAACAGGAGAAGACAGTTAAGAAAACAATGGAATATATTGATAGGTGTTTCATGTGTTAATAGTTAAAATTTCCCCAGGAGGAATTCAAGTTTGATAATCGACTGATTGTATTGGTTTAGTGACAGCAAGTAATTGGATTTAATTGTGAGTGCATTTCGGAGCGACTGCAAATACTCGATATAACCAATCTCACCGCTCCGGTACGCCTTGCGTGCTTGACGTAGAATCAATTCAGCATTTTGGAGTGCGCTGCTTTCATAATACGTCAAGCTTGCCTGATTTTTGTCAAATTCTTGCAGGGCTTGTACATAGGCTCCATTCAGTGAGGTCTCAAAATATTCGGCGTTCTTTCGAATGGCTTCCTCCTGAAAAGCAGCGGCCCTTGCCCTGGCCACATGCGGTGCAAACCACAACGGAATGCCAAGCCCTAATTGAAAGCCCTGAAAGTGCTTGCTTCTTGGAAAGTACGTGTCCACACCATTGATTACTTGTACACCTGTCAGACTTTGGTTGAAATAGCCCAGGATGATGTCAGGCATTATTTTTTTACGCTCCAATCTTTTGAACTGGCCGCTTATGATCACCTGTTGTTTCAGGTAATCAAGTTGTGGGTTGTTTTGAAAAGAGGCAGTTTCAGCCGGAGGAATTTGCCTCGCCAGGACATCACTGGCGATGATTGGATTTTCGCTTTTTAGTATTGTCTGAATTCGAGTCTGAGAAATTTGAATATCGGCTTCATTTTGCCGGGCAAGGTTCTTTACTTCTAATAATTGTGTTTCGGCGGTGGCTTTTTCCAGCAAATTACTTTCTCCTGTTTTGTACCGCAAGGATGAAGCCTTTGCAAAATCTGTGTACAGGCTGTCTTGCGTGGCAAGTAGTTTTTTCAAGGCTTCCTGATAAAGAAGTTGCTCGTAAGCCGATTTTACTTCAAAGACCAGATTATTTTGCGTTGCCGCTAAGCTTTTCTGCGAGCCAATCACTTGTTCTTTACCAAGTCGTACCTGCGCACCAATGGCTGTTGGAAATGGGATACTTTGGGTAAGGGTAAGATTATTGTCCTGATTTAAGGAGTTATATTGACCGTGCATCCACAAAGCAGTAAGCTTTCCAATATCCGTGCCTGTTTTTTTTAGTTGCCTGAAATACTCAACCTGAAATTCGGCAGCCTTTATCAATTGATTATTTTGCAAAGCGGTTTGCACCACTTGTTCCCGGCTCATTTGCTGCCCGAAGGCTGAAGTGGAGACCAGAAGAATTATAAACTTTAAAGTATGAGTTTTGAATGTGCGCATGGTTCAACTGTTTTGTGATGATGTATCGATCTTTGAATCAGTTTCTTTTTCGAAATATGTGTAGAGTACGGGTAGTACGACCAGCGTTAAGAGCGTGGCCGTAACCAGTCCTCCAATAACAACTGTAGCGAGCGGCCGTTGTACTTCTGCGCCGGATCCGTTGGATAGGGCCATTGGCAAAAATCCGAGTGAAGCGACAAGAGCGGTCATTAACACAGGCCGCAGGCGCACTTCTGTTCCTTTCAACACGACTTCCTTAAGGCTACGATCTCCTATCTTTTTCAAGCGATTGAATTCTGCGATGAGCACAATGCCGTTAAGCACGGCCACACCAAATAAAGCGATGAAGCCAACACCAGCTGAAATACTAAAGGGCATTCCCCTTAGCCACAAGGCAATTATTCCACCGATGGCAGAAAGGGGAATCGCGGTGTAGATTAGAAGGCCTTGCCGAAGAGAATTGAAGGTGAAGAAGAGCAGGAGAAAGATCAATGATAAAGCAAGCGGCACGGCAACAATTAACCGTTGCTTGGCATCTTGTAAATTCTTGAAAGCCCCGCCATACTTTACAAAGTAGCCAGGTTCAAACTTTAATTGCGAATTTATTTTTTCAGCAATCTCTTTCACAATACTTTCCACATCACGGCCACGCACATTGAATCCAATGGCAATTCTTCGTTTAGCGTCATCCCGCTGGATTTGATTGGGGCCTACCGTCAGTTCGATTCTCGCTAATTGCTCCAGGGGGATTTGAATTCCAGAAGAAGCGGTCACGTATAATCCCTTAATATCTTCTATACTTCTCCTGTTTTGCTGATCAAGCCGCACCACCAATTCAAAGCGTTTTTCAGTTTCATACACCTTGCCGGCCGATTCACCCGAAAAACCACTGCGCAATACACGGTTTACTTCGTCGATGCTTAAACCAAATTGCGCGAGCCGGGCACGATCGAACTTAACATCGATTTGAGGCAAGCCGCCGATCGGTTCTACGTAAACATCTTCCGCGCCTGAGACAGAACGGGCAATTTTTCCAACCTGATCAGCGTAATCCGCCAACAGACTTAAGTCTTCACCATAAATTTTTAAGACAACATCCTGCTTGGCGCCCGTCATCAACTCATTAAAGCGCATTTGAATGGGCTGTTGGAAACCAAACAAAATGCCGGGCAGGGCCTGATGTAATTTTGCAGCCATCTTATCGGCCAGCTCTGTGCGGGAATTTGCGCTGACCCACTCGTCTTTGTCTTTCAATACGATGATCAGATCGGCAGCTTCTATGGGCATGGGGTCGGTGGGAATCTCAGACGTTCCGATTTTGCCGATCACCATTTTCACCTCTGGAAAATTGTCGAGCAAAACACGTGAGCTCTTTTGCGTGGTCTCCACGGTTTGTGACAGGGAGCTTCCCGTTATCAAAAGGGTCTCTACCGCAAAGTCACCCTCATCCAACTGAGGTATGAATTCACCACCCATTCGTAAGAAAAGAAAAATACTGAACGCCAGCAACAAAGCTGAAGTCAATATAACGACAGCCCGTCTCCTTAATGCAAGGAGAATGACAGGGACATACACGGTGTGAAAAAAGGCAATAATTCGATCTGAAATATTTTTTTTGTGCCCTGTCTCTTTGCTCAGGACCAAAGAAGAAATCATGGGCACGTAGGTAAGCGAGAGAATCAACGCGCCAATAATGGCGAAGGCCACCGTCTGAGCCATGGGTCCGAACATTTTTCCTTCGATGCCCGAGAGCGACAGAATCGGTAAATAGACAATGAGAATGATAATCTGACCGAAAGCAGCCGAACGCATCATGTTGCTGGCCGCATGTTGCACCTCGTCATCCATCTCTTTTTGCGAAAGTTTTCTGATGATACCGGATAATCCAAGGTGATGCATCGTAGCTTCAACAATAATAACCGCACCATCTACGATCAATCCAAAGTCAATCGCACCAAGGCTCATTAAGTTTCCGGAAACACCAAATAAGTTCATCATGCTAATGGCGAAGAGCATAGCGAGTGGAATCAGCGAAGCAACTACCAAACCGGCGCGAAGGTTTCCGAGCAACAATACAAGAACAAAGACGACGATCAACGCACCTTCGGCAAGATTTTTAGTAACGGTGTGAATCGCATTGTTCACGAGCTTGGTCCTGTCAAGATAAGGATCTATCTCAACGCCATCCGGAAGCGTTTTTTCGATTTGTTCAATCCGTTCTTTTACTTTTTTAATAACAAGCGATGAATTAGCGCCTTTTAGCATCAATACAATGCCGCCTACCACTTCACCCTGATCATTGTAAGTCATGGCACCATACCGGGGAGCGCTTCCAAAGCGTACTTCTGCCAGATTGCGTATCAGAATGGGCAATCCTTTGGCGGTGTTCTTGACAACAATTTGTTGGATGTCTTCTAAATTTTCCACCATGCCTTCGCTGCGAATAAAATAGGAGTATGGTTTTCGTTCGATGTACGCACCGCCGGTGTTTTGATTATTTTTTTCAAGTGCAATAAAGATTTCGTTGATGCTCACATTCATGCTGCGAAGCTTGTTAGGGTCAAGCGCGATCTCATATTGTTTTACAAGTCCGCCAAAGCTGCTGACATCGGCAACACCAGCAGTACCAAGCAGCTGTCTTCGAACAATCCAATCCTGGATAGTACGAAGATCCATGGCATTGTATTTTTCTTCAAGCCCTTTCTTAGGACGAAGTATATACTGGTAAATCTCACTGAGACCGGTAGATAACGGTGCGATTTCAGGATTACCCACACCCGGTGGAATAAGACCTTTCACTTGTGAGAGCCGCTCGTTCACTTGCTGACGTGCCCAGTAGACATCCGTCTTGTCCGTAAAGACAATCGTAACAACAGAAAGCCCGAAGCGTGAGAAAGACCGCATCTCGGTAATGCCTGGGATGGTCGCCATTGTTTGCTCGACCGGAAATGTTACGAGTCTCTCAATCTCTGGTGCTGCAAGAGAAGGTGATATGGTGAGCACTTGCACCTGATTGTTCGTGATGTCGGGTACCGCATCAATGGGTAGCTGTGTGACCGAATAGCCGCCCCAGGCGACCAGTGCCAGCGTGAACAAAGCAATGATGAGTTTATTCTGAATTGAAAAATGAATAATGCGGACCAGCATAGATAGTTCTTGTTTGTGCAATCAGACAATTGTAAGAAACTACACGAAGACTGGGATGGTGCGTTAAGTACCATGTCCGGCCCGTATAAATTATTTCAGAACAGAATGACTGAGCTTAATTCAATAAATAGAAAATGGATCCTTTTAAAAGGACAGCAAAAGGTGGGATTAAATTTTAGGCGGCTGGAAAATTTTGTCCAGATAAGAAGAATGCAATTGGCTGTGATTAAAGAAATGAAGATGTTCATCCGGGATGGATGCCATCGGAGTGAGTGTAATTTTTTGAGAAGGGATCGCTGTGAATTGGGTCGTGAGCGAGTGATGACAATCTTTAAAAGGCAACTTCATGTCCTGGTCATCATGGGCGACATTGGTTTCGTAGTGCATGACGAGGAATTCCCAAAAGGTCATGTCTTTGACCTGTGTACGATGCTCCGCGTAATGTTTCACCAGCAAAGGCAGTCTCAGCACCTGATGAAACTCCGTAGCGGCGATCAGGTAGGCAGCAAGCAATGCGATGACGATCTTTCCTTTCACAACGCAAATATACAAAAGATCAGAAGAGACTAAGGTTTCCTCCTTTTCGAAATTTTGTTAGGTCATACGGTGGTAGTTCTCTGCCGGTCAGGTATTTCTTTTTTGTTGAGCGGAATAGTTGGTGAATAACATCCGCAATATTGCCGTCCCCGGCCATGCGGCGGCCAAAATTCGAGTCGTTGACAGTGCCGCCGTGAAGGGAACAGATTTGATTCCACACCTTGTCAAAGCGATCGGGAAAATTCTTGCGTAGCCAATCCTCGAATATTTTTCCAATCGAACCATTTAACCGTACTACCGTCATTCCTGCGGTCAGTGCTCCGTGATCGGCGGCGGCCTTTATCACATTCGGTATTTCATGGTGGTTCAGTCCGGGAATGATGGGAGCATTCATGACACCCACCGGGATCCCGGCGATGGCCAAGGCTTCTATTGTTTTTAGCCTTTTTATGGCACTGGCGGTGCGTGGCTCCATCACCCTGCGCAGGTCCTCGTCAAGGGTGGTAATAGAGATCATGACATGCACCAGGTTGTCGGACGCGAGGTCATGAAGAATATCGATGTCACGGGTGATAAGACTATTCTTTGTAATAAGGCTTACCGGATGGCGGTATTTCGCCAGGACCTGAAGCATTTTCCTCGTAAGTTGAAATTTTCGTTCCTGCGGCTGATAGCAATCCGTGTTGCCTGACAACATGATAGGTGCGGCATGCCAGTTTCGTTGGAGAAGTTGTTGCTCTAAAATGACCGGAGCATTTTCCTTAACGATAATTTTAGTTTCGAAATCAAGGCCGGCACTAAAGCCATAGTACTCATGTGTATTTCTGGCATAGCAATAGACACATCCATGCTCACAGCCCTGATAAGGATTCATCGAAAACATCATCCCCAGGTCGGGACTGTCTACCTTGTTGATGATTTTTTTTGGATGCTCAATGAAGATCTGGGTAAGAGGAGTTTCTAGTAAGGGTTCATCGAGGCCTTCAATATGTTCTGTTACATACTGTGCCTTCAGGAATTTGTTTTCTGTCTTAATTTGAGCTCCACGACCCTTGAAGTACTCATCCACACACAATAATACTATTAAAATTAGTATAAACTAAAGAAATTGGCTTTACTATTTTACAAAGAAACCCCTGTTCAGGAGATTAAAACTGACCTTTTGGGAAGGGCAAGTGTTAGGTTGCTAATCAAAAGAGAAGATCTCAATCATCCATTTGTTTCAGGGAACAAGTGGTGGAAATTGAAATATAATCTGGAGGAGGCTATCCGATTAAAGCACGATATGCTGCTGACGTTTGGAGGAGCATATTCCAATCACATTTTTGCAACCGCCGCCACTGCGTTTGAAATGGATTTGAAAAGTATTGGTATCATTCGCGGAGAAGAAACCTTGCCACTCAATCGCACGCTCACCTTTGCAAAAGAAAAAGGTATGCGGTTGCATTATATTTCACGAGAGGATTACCGGCGCAAAGCGGAAGATGATTTTATGGAAAATCTGAGAAAACGATTTGGAGATTTTTATTCCATCCCGGAAGGTGGCACCAATGCACTGGCCGTGAAGGGTTGTGAAGAATTTGCGAAAAAAATTCTCAACAAAATTGATTTTGATTATTTGTGCTTACCGGTTGGAACAGGAGGAACG
>JANXYC010000182.1 GCA_025350305.1 Cyclobacteriaceae bacterium
CATTCGAAATTCTCGATCCTCAGTATTGCGAAAAGGATTGATAGTCTTTCAATTCTCATTTGCTCAGGTTCTCATCTTGTCAATGTTCGTAGTGGGTTCTCAAATCAGTTTTATGATAAATACTGATTTAGGGTTTAACAGAGAGGCCGTTGTTTACTTTTATTCGCCTTGGCGGGAGGCACAAGGAAAAGTAGACGTCTTAAAAAATAAATTGGAACAATTGCCTGAAATTAAGTCCCTGAGCTTAAGCGAACAGCCACCGGCAGAGCAGGGATACATGTCATCAACATTTACGTACAACAATGGAAGGGAAGAGTTACATCACAATGTTTATCGCAAGTTCGGTGATTCAGCCTTTATGACCGTGTATGATCTTAAACTGTTGGCCGGACGAAATCTTTTGCAAAGTGACACCATTCGGGAGTTTATAATCAACGAAACGTATACCAAATTGCTCGGCTTTCAAAACTCCGGAGATGCACTTGGTAAAAGCCTTATGTTTGGTAAACAAAGAATTCCAATTGTGGGAGTAGTAAAAGATTTTCATTTTCAATCACTTCACAACCCGATGAAGCCAGTCGTCATTGCCAATCAGAAAAATAACTTCTATTGCTTTGGAATCAAACTCGCCAATTCAAATTCGGGGAAGAATATTTCGAATGCATTGCAAAAAATGGAGAAGGCATGGAAAACAGTCTACCCAGACCAAAAATTTGATTACTATTTCCTCGATGACACAGTAGCTAAATTCTATGAAAAGGAACGGCGCATGGCAAAGCTTGTAAATATGGCAACTGGCATAGCAATATTGATTTCCTGCCTTGGTCTTTTTGGATTAGCGTCGTTTACAACCGTTCAACGAACAAAGGAAATCGGGATACGCAAAGTGCTGGGCGCAACGGTAAGCAGTATTGTGTCATTACTTTCGAAAGAATTTATGAAACCGGTGATGGTTGCGTTTTTGATTGCAGCTCCGCTCTCTTACTACTTTGGAGAACAGTGGCTGGTTAGTTTTGCTTATCGCACCGAGATTGGTTGGGAAATGTTTGCAGTGACTGTTATCGTTTCCGTTTTGATTGCTTTGTTATCTGTAAGCTACCAGGCGCTTAAAGCGGCCATGGCCGATCCGGTTACGTCATTACGTTATGAGTGATTTCCCCCATTTCCGGGACGAAATTAATTTTCGAAAGCTAACCGACGCACTGTATCTTGAGTGTGCTCTATGAAAGGCCGATATGGCGCAAAGCCCCGCGACAGTTTGGAATTTTGAGAACGAATTGGTAGCATTAACAAATGGATGCAGCAACAAAAACGATGCCGATTGACTTTAGAAATATTGCAACGGAGTTGCGGGATATGTAATGTTGTGGGCAAGGCACCAATAAAGTTATGACAACTAATGAGTCAACGAATTTACATTGACACATCTGTAGTGGGTGGATTCTTCGACGATGAATTCAAGGAACCGACCCGACTGCTTTTTAAAAGACTTGAGAACAACGAAGTTAAATTTGTGATCTCTGACTTGCTTGAATTGGAACTAATCCAGGCTCCAAAACTTGTAAAAGAGCTATTGCTGAAATATCCTGGCGACAGGTTCGAAAGAATAGAATTAACCCAGGAAACGATGGATCTTGCTGACAGGTACGTTGCCGAAAAGGTTGTGGGACGAGCAAGTCTTGAGGACTGCCGACATATTGCCCTAGCGACTATAAACCGCGTCGACGTCTTAGCCAGTTGGAACTTTAAACACATCGTAAACCTTGATAGAATAAAAGGCTATAATTCAGTAAATTTGAAATTAAGATACCCGACAATTGAAATCCGGACACCACAAGAGTTAGTGACCTATGGAGACTAAAGAGAAAATTAAGGCCTTTGATGCAGTGAAAATGATGCGGGATGCTCGCGATAAGATAAGCGAGGAAACTCAAAACATGACCTTGGAACAGATGAAGAAATACCTCGCGGACAGATTAAAGAATTCTCTCCTCAAGACGGTCGGGCGGTAGGTGCCCAGCCCACAACAATAATCCGGGTAGACGTAAAGCCCCCAAAAAAGCCCCAATGAAATGGTGAACTTCATTGGGGCTTTTCGTTTACCCGATGTTGACCGATCACCTGATCAGCCACTACGGTCGGTATTATTGTAGGTGGTTTAGTACTGGTTTTTTCTCTTGTGGGTCAGTGGCCGATACATTTTGCTACTGTTCTTAGCGCTCTCATCATTGGATCAGCACACAGGTTCCCTTACCCATAATCCGGGTTTAATTTTTCAAACGACAAATAGAAACTCTTTACATACCTACTCACAATAACTTCACCCATTCAATATCGGATCAGCTTTGTTATTCACCGCCGGCAGCGGCAAAGTGATTTGCTGTGATCTTCGGGGCCGGATCGTTTCCATCAACACCATGATACCTTTGTGACAGGTGGGACAAATACTGATATCTTTTCCGTACT
>JANXYC010000203.1 GCA_025350305.1 Cyclobacteriaceae bacterium
GAAGTATGGGAGCCCTTGTTAATAATAGCCTGAAGTTCATCCACCTCCGACTTAAGCAGTTTTACAGTGTAGCGTATCATTTGTAATTTGGTTTAGCAAATATACAAATAGTACGTCATATTATACTTAACTTAACACTAGGTGCTGGGTACCAAGTACTAGACGCCTTAATTCCAACTGCCAGAAGCTAGTCCTATCTTTGTCAAGTTAAAAAAATGGGTCCCTCACTTTCTGAAGGAGTTCTCGGAAGTTTTCCGATCGCAAACGCACAATTGCCATGATCAAGTAGCTGGTTACGTCCCGGGACTTTTTCAAGAGTCCCAAAGGAAGGGCTAACTGCTATTTCATGGAAAATAATCTTGATCAATGGAACGGGCAGAACCTTCATCACATGCTCACGCATTCTCCGTGAGAGTATTCCAAGTTATTTAAGGCTATACTATCCAGGAGTATATAACTACTGCGATCCCAAAATTGGGAGATAGACCTGGGACAGAAAATCCAAAGCTGGCGTGCCCGATAATAAGAAGCAGGAGAGCAAAACAATAATGACTGGCAGAGTCGGTTTTTAGGGGTCACATGCCAATTAAGGAGCAACGCCATGTAGTGCGGAGCACCCGAATTGAAGGACCACACCCTTCTATGTGAACTCGACTGTTCTTTAGAAATTATGGTACGAATTGCTAAAGGATTCTTTAGAGTCCCAGAGATAGAGGAAAATTGAAATTGGGAAAACCAAAACTTCACATCATTCACTTGCTTATTAAGTGAACTCATTCTAACTTAATATATTATATTAGGCAAATGAAAGTGTCTAACTCTTGAAAATGGCTTCGCGAAAATACCTGATATCGATCATCCTGCTGGCTTCTCTCACGCTAATTGGGTCATGTGTTCATCATGATACCGCCCCATCGCCTTGGCTAAAATTGAAAACTGATCAAAATGTAAAGAGCTTTTATCGGCCTGCTTTCTTAAGTGAAAAAACCGGGTTCATTTTGGGGGGCTATCAAGATAACCAGACACCCGTTTTGTTGAAAACTATTGACGGAGGCGATGCCTGGACCGTAATAAAACTTCCTACTTCCGGAAATTTTGCTGGGTTTTATCCAGTGACTGACATGATTATTTACGCTTCCGGAATTCCTCGGTATGACGTAATCAATAATCGATTGACAATCTATAAAAGCACAGATACTGGTGAGACCTGGACGCCGCTGGAGGGGAATTATTATAAAACCCCAAGTCAAATTCATTTTTTTGATGAAGACAATGCTTTCATGTTTTTCAACGGCCCGATGAAGTCGAGTGACGGGGGCAAGAACTGGGAAAGATTGCCGAACCCGGACAGCATCAACTTTTCGGGTTTGTCTGCAGTATCGTTTCCAAGCAAAAATGTGGGATATGCATTGGGTGGGGCTTATTTTGATGGAATCGATTTCAGTATTGTTTTTAAGACTGAAGATGGGGGCAACACGTGGAGGGACATCAGCGGAAATCTAAGCCGCAATTTGTCGTATGCAACTAACTGGTTTTTCCCGGACGACAATACCGGATTTGTGTTTACCGTTGATTATCAACTCTATAGGACCATGGACGGAGGGGTGCATTGGGACATGATGAATAACAGACTGCCGATTTTAGCCGCTGGAAGTGTTTTCTTTATCGAAATGGAGGGCTATCTGTCCGGTGGAGTCAGGGCGGGCGACGGTAATCACTCCGGAATATACCATACAACCGACGGAGGTAAATCCTGGTTGGAAGAATTCTCCGCCAATGATAACGCTTCCTTTGTCGGACTACTTTCCTTCCCCTCGAAGAAAGTAGGATATGTCACTTCACATGATTTTGTCTATAAAAAAATTCTAATGAAATAATGAATTACACGGGCTAACCCAATGCATTATGAAACAGTTGATCGCCTTGCTTGTTTTATTGTTGCCATGTATGGCAGCGGCGCAGGAAAATTTCCTTCAAAAGGACACACTCACAGGTGGTGAAATAAGATTTATGAGGTTGAATCCTCGGGCCATGCCTGTACCCTTGACGAGTTCCAGGACTTTTCTAAGAACTGCTCTTAGGATGTCATACGATGACGAATTAAGATTGATTAGCACGCGAAAAGACAACATTGGATATGATCTTGAGTTTTATGAACAATATTATAACGGTGTTCCTGTAGAGTATGGCGCTTATTCGGTGCATGCAAAAAATGGAATTGTTGAAACAATATTTGGAAATTATAGAAAGATCGACGTTGTGACTGGACTTGGGCAGTCGACTGAAAAGTCGGGATTGCAGACAATTCCAGTACTGACGGAAAAACAAGCTCTCAACAAAGCAATCGAGTTCATCGGCGCAAAGAAATTCCAATGGGAGGACGCAAACGCGGAAAGCGCGCTTCGTGACATGAAGAACGACCCAACGGCAAGTTTTTATCCCAAGGGTAGACTCTTGATTACGGAAGACACTAAGGCGCGCAGATTTCGACTGGCATTCAAGTTTCCAATTCGTGCCTTGGAGCCGGCTTCAAAAAATTTCGTGTACGTCGATGCAATTACCGGAGAAATTATTCGAAAGGATCCAATTGCGTTATGTTCTAACCAAGCAGGCACTGCTCAAAAAAGATACAGCGGATCTCAAGCCATAACAACGGACCTTTTCCGCGGTTCATATCGATTGAGAGAGGGCGGAGGTAAGAATATCGTAACCAAAAGTGGAAATACTTTTCAAACAGCGGTAGAAATTACCGACAATGATAATAATTGGACTGCCGCAGAACATAATGCCAACGGCGAAGATGTTGGTCTCGATGTGCATTGGGGACTAGAGAAAACGTACGATTATTTCTTGTCAGTTCATGGTAGAAATAGTTTTGACGGGACAGGCGGGGCTTTATTTGGATTTGTGCATGCGGGGTCTACAGACAATGCCCATTGGGACGCCGATCTCCGTGCTGCTTTTTTTGAGGATGGCACCACCCATTTCGGCCCAGTGATCTGAAGTGGTTGAATAACTCGCGACTGGTTACCTGCATCTGGTTTTTTGTAGTCGTGACTTGGTGCGAAATCCCAGTCACCAGAAGCCAGTGACCAGTTTCCAGCAGCTAGACTAGTACCCAGAACCCAGAATCATCCATCAAATCGTAAGACCACTCTTTCAACTTAACCAAGAATTTAGAACGTGAGTATCAAGCAGCGTCTCCTCTTGATGAATTTTTTGGAATTCTTCATCTGGGGTTCATGGCTGATTTCCCTGGGCGGCTACATGATCGTCACCCTTAAGTTCACCGGTGGGCAAGTCGGGAGCATCTATGCCACCATGGGAATTGCGTCGTTGTTCATGCCAGCGCTATTAGGCATCGTGGCTGACCGCTGGGTAAATGCAGAGCGGGTGCTGGGGATTTGCCATCTCCTTGGTGCGGGCTTATTATTTGTCGCGTCAACAGTAACAGACTACAGCACGATGTATATCCTGATGTTGTTGAACGCTATGTTCTACATGCCAACCATTGCTTTGAATAATGCGGTATCTTATACCGTTTTAGAAAAGTATGGATTCGACATCATAAAAGTCTTTCCACCCATTCGGGTGTGGGGGACGGTGGGTTTTATTGCCGCCATGTGGGTCGTAGATTTATTTGGTTGGACGCTCAGTCCGATTCAGCTTTATGTAAGCGCCTTTTGCGCGCTGTTGCTGGGGTTGTATTCTTTTAGCATGCCCCCCTGCACTCCGGCAAAAACGACAAGGACAGGTTCTATCCTTTCTTCCCTTGGCCTGGACGCTCTTGTACTATTTAAAACAAGAAAGATGTTGGTGTTTTTTATTTTCGCGATGCTTTTGGGCGCAGCACTTCAGATCACCAATACCTTTGGAGAAGCCTTCCTCCATGATTTCTCCGGATCCTATCCTGAATCATTTGCCGTTCACCATCCCGGCTTGCTGATGTCGGTTTCTCAAATATCCGAGACGCTGTTTATTCTTACAATTCCCTTTTTTTTATTAAAGTTTGGAATAAAGAAAGTCATGCTGCTGAGCATATTTGCCTGGGTTTTTCGGTTTGGATTATTTGGTATTGGCAATCCCGGCACTGGATTGCTATTCTTGATACTTTCCATGATTATCTACGGTTTGGCATTCGACTTCTTCAACATCTCAGGCTCACTGTTCGTTAAAAAAGAGGCAGACAGCAGCATGGTTGCCAGTGCTCAAGGCCTGTTTATGCTGATGACCAATGGTATCGGTGCATTTCTGGGAGGAACGTTAAGCGGAGCGGTGGTAGACTATTTTACTGTTGATGGAGTAAAAGACTGGCAGAGCATTTGGTTTACATTTGCTGGTTACTCACTTATCCTGGGTATAGTCTTTCCATTTATTTTTAAGTACAAGCATGATTCGCAGACGATTGAAACTATTAACAATTAGTTGGGGCCGGCCAACTGAGTTAAATTGATTCGACGATGAAAATATCGTGAAGTATAATCGTAAAAATTGCGATGGATCATCTTACTCTAAAATTGATAGCATATAAGATTTTAAATGGTCGCAAACGAGTATGGAGGCCCCCTGCCACGAGCGCCAGCAAACGTTTGCATTAATCCGAACCAAAGTTCACGCCAGGCTCTTTTGTACATCGCTTTTGAGTAGCCTATCTTGTACCTTGATAAATCTATGCGGAGCGTTTCCATCCTTTTGTGTACTGTCAGTTTAACGCTGTGGCAATGCGCTGCACCCAAAGAGAAAATACCCCCCATCCCGAAAATGAAAGCCACCGGTAACAAGATCGTGATCTATCAAATGATGACCCGGCTTTTCGGGAACGTAAAAACCCTCAATAAGCCGTTTGGAACATTGGATGAAAATGGCGTGGGCAAGTTTGAAGATATTGATGACAAGGCCCTTGTGGGGATAAAAGAACTGGGCATCTCTCACGTGTGGTATACAGGCGTCATCGAACATGCACTGCTCAGTGACTACTCGTCCTTTGGTATACCACTTGATGATGCCGATGTGGTGAAGGGCAGGGCTGGATCACCGTATGCAATAAAGGATTATTACGATGTCAATCCCGACCTGGCGGTGGATGTGAAGAACCGAAGGCTTGAGTTTGAGCGTTTGGTAAACCGCACCCATGGGCAAGATTTGAAGGTGATAATTGATTTCGTTCCAAACCACGTGGCGCGATCCTATCATTCCGATGCGATGCCGGAGGGGGTCAACGATCTAGGTGCGGGAGATAATAAATCAGCAGCCTTCGATCCAAAAAACAATTTTTACTATTTGCCAGGCCAATCCTTTCAGGTGCCAAAAGGTTATAATTCACTGGGCTCAAATTCTTTTCCAACCAAAGACGGAAAGTTTGACGAAACCCCTGCTTTGGCCACCGGCAACGATCAGTTCACTGCGACCCCATCGGTTGATGACTGGTTTGAAACCATCAAGCTGAATTATGGCATTGACTATTTGAACGGCAAGAGGACTTATTTCGATCCAATTCCGGATACCTGGAATAAGATGCGAGATATCCTGGTATTCTGGGCAGGCAAGCGGGTGGATGGATTTCGGTGCGACATGGCAGAAATGGTACCCGCTGATTTTTGGCATTGGGTGATACCGCAAGTGAAGGCTGTCAATCCCGATATAATTTTTATTGCGGAGATTTATAACCCTCAGCAATACCGGCATTACATCGACCACGGCAGGTTTGATTTCTTGTACGACAAGGTCCAACTCTATGACACGCTCCGGTTGTTGATAGATAATAAAGCGAGTACAACCTGGATTCCGGGTATACAGCAGTCCATGGCAGGGATCAATCACAACATGGTGCACTTTCTTGAAAACCATGATGAGCAGCGCATCGCATCTCCCTCGTTTGCCGGTGATCCGTGGAAGGCTTTGCCCGGAATGGTAGTGAGCGCAACAATAGACAAGGGCCCTGTTATGATTTATTTTGGCCAGGAAGTAGGGGAGCCCGGTGCGGGTGCAGAAGGTTTTGGAGGTGATGATGGGCGTACATCCGTGTTTGATTACTGGGGAGTGCCCGAGCATCAAAAGTGGGTGAATGGAAAAAAATACGACGGGGGGCTGTTGAACGATGAGCAAAAAGCATTGCGTCAGTTTTATGGAGACATTCTTACCCTCGCAAAGAATAATCCAGCCATTTCACAAGGCGATTATCTTGATCTTACTGGACATAATGTGGGTTTGAAAAATTCCTCCGATCGCATCGTGTCGTATGCTCGCGTTAATGGAACTGAGAAACTTGTGATTGTATCAAGCTTTAATGCAAAACCTGAGCATGTAAAAATTTCACTGACACCGGAAGTTGTCGCAGCCTTAGGACTTGCTTCCACTGAACAATATATTGGCCGCGATTTGTTGCGGAGTGGCGCAGACATTGGCCTCTCTGCTGACTACTCATTTGAGTTGGACGTACCTCCATTCAGTTCCTTCATCTTAAAAATCAAATAATTAAGATGGGGAGATTACTGACGTCCACATTGCTTTCAAATTTTGAGAGCAGTCATTCAAAAAATAAATTGAAATTGCCGGCCCAAGGCTCGGGATTTCTAAAAAATTGACGGATGACAAACGGACAATTACGGGTAATCATTGAAAATATTCAACCCCAGGTAGATGGCGGTCTGTATCCGGCCAAGCGCACGGTGGGCGAGCGGGTAGATGTCACCGCTCATATTTTTGGAGACGGCCATGATCATATTCGTGCTGAGATTCTGTACAAGTTTGGTATGAAAGGTGATTGGAATGTTGTTGAAATGCAGCCCACGATCAACGATGAGTGGCTGGCTTCTTTCTACGTTAACGAAAAAGGATCGTATTACTTTACCGTCCGCGCCTGGATTGATCACTTTGACACTTGGTTTGACGGATTTAAAAAGAAAGCAGCCGCCAAAGTAGAGGTGAGTATAGAGCTGATGGAGGGTGCCGGATTCTTACGTATGGTCGGCGAGAAAGACAGCCGACTACTCACTCTGGCAAAAAGACTTGAAGAAAAAACGCATCAGGCGAACGCAATCAAGACCGTGCTGAGTGAGGATTTTGCGAAGATTGTGCACGAAAATCCCTTGCGACTGCTGGAGACCGTTTCTCAAAAAGAATTTGAAGTCAATGTTGAGCGTGGGAAAGCAATGTTCAGCACGTGGTACGAACTGTTCCCAAGATCGAGTTCGCTTCAAGCGGGCAAACATGGAACGTTTAAAGATACCATCAAACTTCTTCCGCGTATAGCCGCCATGAATTTTGATGTATTGTACCTTCCCCCGATTCATCCGATTGGAAAGGTCAATCGCAAAGGGAAAAATAATAGCGTAAAATCACTACCCGGCGAGCCAGGTTCGCCTTGGGCCATAGGAAGTGATGAGGGAGGGCACATGTCCATCCACCGGGAGTTGGGTACTATGGACGATTTTAAGAGGCTTATTAGTGAAGCGAAGAAGTATAAGATCGATATCGCTCTTGATCTGGC
>JANXYC010000229.1 GCA_025350305.1 Cyclobacteriaceae bacterium
GGCTGCTTCGTTATAGATATTGACGTACGCATCTGTATTGGCCATATCAATTTTTCTGCTGAGCTCCTGAAAACCCACCTGGCTGCTGATTTGAATCCTGGGAGCACTGCCACCGCCTGATTTTGTGGTAACGATAACCACTCCATTTGCCGCACGCGATCCATACACTGCTGTAGCTCCCGCATCTTTCAACACCGTGATGCTTGCGATGTCTTGTGTGGCGATCGTATTGATATCCAGTGTGGGAACCCCGTCCACGACGTATAAGGGGTTATTGCCGCTGTTGATTGAACCGGCTCCTCGTATCCGAACGGCCACACCTTCGCCCGGAGCGCCTGTGTTTTGCGTAACAACTACGCCGGGAGCTCTTCCTTGCAATGCCACATCAATGCTGGGGACTGGCAGTTTGCTGATCAAGTCGGAGCTTACCGTGTTGACCGCCCCTGTGATTTTTTCCTTTTCCTGCGAGATATAACCGACCACCACAACTTCCGAAAGCATCTTAAGATCTTCTTCCATGATTATATCAAAAGACCTGCGGGTACCGATTGTTAACTCCTGCGTCTTATAGCCAATGAGCGAGATGATTAGCGGCGTGTCTTGTAATGTTTCGGAGATTTGCAAAGTGAAATTTCCGTTTATATCCGAAACAGTGCCCAGCGTGGTACCCTTTAAGTAAATGCTGGCACCTACAACCGTTTCTTTGCCGCTCACTAACGTTCCCTTTAAAACAATTTGCGCATTGGCTGCACTAAACATGCAAACAAACAGGGCCAGTACGAGGATGTAGGGTTTCTTCATAGCTAGTTGGCGTTAACTTTTTTTAAGGATTCTTCCACTTGGTAGGTGACGATCTTGTCGCCAACCAGATATTGATTTCCCTTTCTAACGATTTTACTGTCTGCAGGCAGTACCACGATAACTTTGGCTGACCCACCCGGGATTTTGAAGCACCCTTCTTTTGTGATGTCATGGCCCACATACTCATGACGGAGGGCATCGTAGAGGTCTACGGTTGACGCTTCCGGGTTGTAGAAACAGACAGCCTTTATCGTATCGTAGGGATTGTAGTATAAATAAGTAGGAAACGAATGTGTTTGATAGAAGTCCGTCGCATTACAATTGAGCTGAAGAACTTTGTCAACATTCGTCTTTTTGACGATCGCTCCAAAAATTCCTATCTGAGCCGAGCTATACAAGCTGAACATTGATGTTTCAGGCTGACCCTTCACCCATTGTGGTCCATCACCCAGCGCAACAGGACTGACGCCTTTCAGTGATGCTTTTTTATAGGTATAATCTTCCTTCCGAAGGCCTTCGTAGGCAATCACATTTTTTGTTATTTCCTTTTTCTCAGGAAGCCATTGATGTTGGTCGTCGATTTCGTACGGATAAAATAATCGAGCGGCATTGGTAACGTTCAGCATCCATTTTCCAATTGCCTCGGCATAGCGGGTATCGTAGCGCACCAGCGGAACAAGTGGCCATGTCAAATCGAATGAGTTCATCAGGAAAGCGTAACCACCACCATCGGTAATGCTGCCCTGGAGGCCATGAACATCGTGCTCACCCCAACGTTCGGCAATCACACCCCAGCCGGTTCTTCCATCGCTTGCCTTACAACCCTCAAATGTCCAATCGAGTATTTTCTTTACATCGTAGTTGGCCCTGTGCTCTGCATTCAACCGGGCTGCAACCAAGGCGCCAAATGGCATAAGCACTTCGTAGAACCTACTTTCCTTTTGGCCCACAAACGCATCCATGGCAGACCGTGCACCTTTCAAGTAGCGTTCATCACCAAATTTTTCATACGCGCACAGCAGTACATAGGCATGGCCCGCCGCAGCATCTTGCTGATGCGGTATGTGGTTGGACACACCTTTCATTTGGCGGTAATCAAAGAATGAGTAGTTGTAATTTCCGTTCAGGACTGAATCAGCTTTGAAGAATTGTTCAGCGATGATGCGCTGGAGGCTGTCGGCTTGTGGCACCTTTGGAAACAGGTCGCAAAGGCCGTAGAATAATACGTTTGGAAAAACATCATACCACCAATCGCGTCCATACCCTCCACCCAAGAGCGCGACACCGGGGTTGGTGTTGTTCATCATGATATTCCAACCGTTGGCAGAATTAAAATAACCCTGCGTCATCTTTACGTAATTGAAACCATTTTGATTGGTCTTGTCGATGCCTACTAGTCCCGCACCAAGAATGGAACCCATGGTACAAAGCGCTTCATGGAACTCCTTGCTTCCCTTCGGCCCCTGGCGTATATCTCCGATGACGGTGTAAAGACCAAATGTTGTTTGTGAGGAATTACGCCGCGCACTATCAAGCCAGATAAATGGCATGTATTCACCTTTTAGGTCAGGGTTAAAAACATATTGATCATAATGATGTGCCTTCTCATACCAGTCCATCATTTTGAATGGGGCTGGCTGGTTGGGCATGATGGATATGCGATTGATCGCGATCTGTTCTACTTTCTTTGGAACTTGATTACAAGCAGCGAGTAGAAAAATAATTACGAATATGGAATGACGAATGACGAATTGAATACCGTGGCCCCCCCGATAAAGAGTCGCGATTCGTACTACAAAATTCGTAATTCGTAATTCGTAATTCGTCATTGCTTACCAAGTTTATCGCATTCGC
>JANXYC010000240.1 GCA_025350305.1 Cyclobacteriaceae bacterium
AATTTGAATAAATTTCACTTCAAAATCGCTTAAATCAGAAAAAACATAGTCAACTTTGAGCATGGCAGAAGAAAAAATGATACGGTTGGGACAAGCTTCAAGGAAGCTCAATGTGGGTCATAATACCATATTGGACTTTCTGGCGAAGAAGGGTTTTGCCGTGGAGAACAATCCTAATGCTAAGCTCTCTGCTGACCAGTTTGCCATGCTGGCGAAGGAGTTTGCCTCGTCTGCGTCAGAAAAAATTGAGGCTTCTGTCCTTACCATCGGCACCAAGCACACGGAGACACTCACCATACAAACTGATCCGAACACCCACCGCAAAAAAGCGGAGGAAGAGGATAACATCATGATCAAGAACCTTGGCTCAAAAGAGATCAAGGCGAAAGAAGAAGTGAAGCAGCCGGAAAAGGTGGAGCGGGAAAAGACGAAGCTCGAAGGCATAAAGGTGGTGGGGAAAATAGACCTGGAGAAAAAGAAAAAAGAAGAGCCAAAGGAAGAAGCACCAAAGAAAAGAGAAACGCAGCCGGAAGTTGAAAAACCTCAGCCTCCGGAATTGGAGTTGATCAAAGCGAAAGCAGACAAACTGCAAGGGTTGAAAGTTGTTGCCCGGATTGATTTGCCAGCAGAAAAAAAACCGACACCCCCGCTGGACAACAAAGACAAAGAAGACTCCCGCAAGAAGCGACCTCGCAAAAGAATTCCTCCAACCAATAATAATGACGGGAAGAACGCTCCTCGACCAAGTGGTGGCACCAGTAGCACCACCAGCAGACGTCCGCCTGCGCATGCCCAAAAAGGAGAACCTTCAGAAAAAGAAATTCAGGATCAGATCCGTGCTACGCTTGCAAAGTTAAGCGGTGGCCAGAAAAAATTCTCCGGAGCAAAATACCGAAAGGAAAAAAGACAGGCGGTCTCCGATGCGCACGAAGAAAAGTTGTTGCAGGAACAGGAGGCTTCCAAGACGCTCCGTGTTTCAGAATTTATTTCTGCAAACGACCTGGCCTCCATGATGAACGTTTCGATAAACGATATCATCTCGACCTGTATGGGCCTCGGCATGTTTGTGTCGATCAATCAGCGATTGGATGCCGAAGCGATCACGGTAATTGCCGACGAATTTGGATATGACGTTCAATTCATTTCGTCCGAAGAAGAAACCGTTCAGGAAGTAGAAAAAGAAGTTGAAGAAAATTTAAAGCCACGCGCTCCCATCGTTACGATCATGGGTCATGTGGATCATGGTAAGACCTCGCTCCTCGACTACATTCGAAATACGAAAGTGGTAGCCTCCGAGGCGGGTGGCATTACACAACACATTGGTGCGTATGACGTCACCACCAAGAGTGGTCAAAAGATTGCCTTCCTGGATACACCCGGTCACGAAGCATTTACTGCCATGCGCGCCAGGGGTGCGAAACTTACGGATGTGGCCATCATTGTGGTAGCTGCAGATGATGACGTGATGCCTCAAACCAAGGAAGCTATCAATCATGCACAGGTGGCCGGTGTTCCTATTGTTATTGCGATTAATAAGATTGACAAACCCACTGCCAATCCTGATAAAGTGCGCGAGTCTCTTTCCAAGAACAACATACTTGTAGAAGAGTGGGGCGGTAAATACCAGAGTCAGGAAATATCTGCCAAAACCGGCAAAGGCATTGAGGATTTGCTCGAAAAAGTCATACTGGAATCAGAATTACTTAATCTCAGGGCCAATCCTGACAAACCTGCTGCCGGCTCTATCATCGAAGCCTCTTTGGATAAGGGACGTGGTTACGTGGCCACTCTGATGGTGCAAACCGGCACCCTTCGGGTAGGTGACATTATGGTTACCGGATCGAATTATGGCCGTGTAAAGGCCATGTTTGATGATACAGGCAATCGCCTTAAAGAGGCAGGCCCTTCCTCCCCTGTTCAAGTATTAGGACTGGATGGCGCTCCGCAGGCTGGTGAAAAATTTGCCGTATATGAAACCGACCGTGAAGCGCGCGAAGTAGCAACAAAACGCGCACAGCTTGTTCGCGAACAAAGTATTCGTACCAAAAAACATATTACCCTGGATGAAATCGGAAGACGTATTGCTATCGGTTCCTTCAAGCAGTTAAATGTCATTGTAAAAGGTGACGTGGACGGATCCGTAGAGGCGCTTTCAGATTCCTTGCTGAAACTTTCTTCCCCGAAAATCCAGATTGGGATTATTCACAAAGCAGTAGGTCAAATTTCTGAATCCGATGTTCTGCTGGCGTCTGCATCCGATGCTGTCATTGTTGGTTTCCAGGTTCGTCCGTCACCAGCTGCCCGTAGGCTTGCGGAAAATGAAGAAATTGAAATTCGTTTATACTCGATCATTTACGATGCCATCAATGATGTGAAGAGCGCCATGGAAGGTATGCTCGAAAAAGAAATGGAAGAAGTGATTGTTGGAAATGCGGAAGTGCGTGAAGTATTCAAGATCACCAAGTTCGGAACTGTCGCAGGCTGTATGGTGACCGATGGGTACATCAAACGCGCCAACCCTATCCGCCTGATTCGCGACGGTATTGTTGTATACGCCGGCAAACTCAGTTCATTGAAACGATTCAAAGATGATGCAAGCGAAGTGAGATCTGGCTTCGACTGCGGGATGGGTATCGTTGGCTTCGACGATATCCAGGTTGGTGACGTAATGGAGAGCTACGAAAATCGCGAAGTAAAGAAAAGCACGTAGCCCTTCAGCAACATTAAATCAATATCGGGCGTCTCTAAAAACTCCTTGTACCCTTCTCTTCCGGAGGAGGGTGATGGGTTGAGGCCATAAAAAGGCATGTTTTTAGAGATGCCCTATCATAAAAAAGCCTGATCGAAATTCGACCAGGCTTTTTTATTAGCACGATAAGATGAGCATTGCATCAGAATTTCACTTCCGGGGCCTTCTCTGATCCCGCCTCCGCTTTGAAATATCCCTTGTCCTTGAATCCCATAATGGAAGCAAAGAGAACAGCGGGGAAGGTTCTGCGTGATTTGTTGTAATCATTCACGGTATCATTAAATCGCTGGCGCGAAACATTGATACGGTTTTCTGTTCCCTCCAACTGCGCCTGGAGATCGAGAAAATTTTGGTTAGCTTTTAAGTCAGGATAACTTTCTGCTACCACCAACAGTCGGCTCAAAGCAGAGCTTAACCCGCCTTGCGCTTGTTGAAAGGCCGCCAGGTTTTCAGGTGTTAAATTGTTCGCATCGATCTTCACTTGCGTAGCTGAAGCGCGCGCCTGAATTACTTGCGTCAAAGTTTCCTTTTCAAAGTTGGCATAGCCCTTTACCGTATTAACCAAATTCGGAATGAGGTCGGCCCGGCGTTGGTAGTCTGATTCTACGTTTCCCCACGCTTTTCCTACATCCTCTTCCTTACTAACAAGCCCATTGTAGGAGCTGAATCCTAACAGAACCAGCACAGCCAACGCACCTATAATGATCCACTTTGTCATGTTAATTAGTGTTTTGTTTACCCAAAGATACAGTCAAAATTTCAACCAAGACAATTGAAAATGAAGACGAACAGCGAGCAATATTATCCTCAAACTCTTAACTCGATTAAAGTTTCTACTCGGCCAAGCTAATGGACCCTAGCTCTTAAAGTGGTCACCCTTGGATCGTGTTACCCAAATGCATTAAGCCGGCTAAAAATTCGCATATTATTAACACAGGTAAACCAATAAGTCTATCAAAACCTTACCATCATTAACCAAGTTTGCGTTCTGATTTTTATAGCCGGTTTTAAGCTAAGAATATGGATTCTGAAATCAGTTCACATACAACATAAGCCCCTTCAAGTATTCCCCTTCCGGATGATAAATTGAAACAGGATGATCGGCGGGTTGTGAAAGATGATGCAATACTTTGATCTCTCGTCCCGATTGAATTGCAGACGAGACGACGGTGTCATAAAATAATTGTCGATCAACCACTTGTGAGCATGAAAACGTGAATATGATTCCGCTTGGTTTTATGACCCGTATCGCTTCTGCGTTTAATCGTTGATAACCTTTCATCGCCTGGTGGCGTGCGTCTTTATGCTTTGCGAAAGCCGGCGGATCAAGTATGATGATATCGTATTCGTCCTTTTTATCTTTTAGAAAATCAAATGTGTCAGCCGCGAAACTCAGATGCTTAAGCGGATCAAAACCATTAAGTTCCAGATTCTTGCCGGTCATGGCCACTGCTTTCTCCGAAGCATCTACCGAATGGACTAATTCGGCACCCGCCTTGAGCGCATAAACTGAAAACCCCCCTGTGTAGCAGAACGTGTTCAACACTTTTGCCCCTCGGGACATCTCCCCGACCAGTCTTCGATTTTCGCGCTGGTCAAGAAAAAAACCTGTTTTCTGGCCCTCTTCCCAATCTACATAAAATCTATTGCCGTGCTCCAGGACCACATGGGGCAGAACACTCATTCCCAGAAGGTATTCATTTGCCGACTTTTCGGGCAGGGTATTCTGACTCTTGTAGTAAATGGAGTGTACCCCTTGGACCACTTCTTTAACGGCCATTGCAATTGCTTGTCGGTCCTTATGCACACCGATGCTGTGTGCCTGCATGATTGCTACGCCGTTGTAAACATCCATGATTAATCCTGGCAAGCCATCACCCTCACCATGTACAAGCCGGAAGCAATTGGTAAAATCGGTGATAACTTTACTAACGACCCGCTGATTAAATGCTTTGGCTATTTTTTCGCCATAGAAACTTTCGCCAGGAGGATTCAAAAAAGACAGCAGGCGCACCGTTATTGTCCCCTTTTGATAATGCCCGTAGCCAATCGTATGTTTCACTGCATCTTGTACCTCTACCCAATCGCCATCAGCAGGATTCCCCTCCAGGGAGTGAATGGCTCCGGAGAAAATCCAGGGATGAAAGCGCCTGGCCGATGCTTCCCTTCCTTTTTTAAGAATGACCTTTCCTTGTATATTCATCCAGTTGCATAAATTAACGCGATATTTTCAATTACTTCAATTTGTCGAAACCGCCGCAAATTAAATAGGATTGTTGTGTGATTGCCAAAATGAAGCAGGTATGCGTGATTGTGAGTATTGAAACCGTAAAAACAAACCAAAAATAAATTGATTATGAGATCTGTTCAATTGCTATTACTTGCCGTGCTTTTCTATGGATGTGGAAAGAATGCTTCGGTTGAACAACCAGCCGGACCAGAAACGACCCGTCAACTGGCAGGCATTCTAAAAGAATTTTCTGATACCCCAGGTTTGGCAAAGAAAGAAATACGAGACGCTTACGATAGAATCGTAACCATTGGCTATTTGCTTCATGGGAAAAAAGAAAGTTCATGGGTGGATTATTCTCCTCACAATGGGATGATCAAAACGGTGACAACCTATGTCCAAGATAAAAAGGAAGGGCTGTTTATTGAATTTGATTCAAACAATCAACTGTTTCGGCGATGCTATTTTCACAACGACAAACGTCACGGAGAATATAGGGAGTACAGCGGTGCCAATGTGAAAGAGGACCGCAACTATGAAAACGGAAAACTAGAAGGTGTGGCAAAAATCTTCTATGAAAACGGCAAGATACTGGAAGAGAGTTATTACAAAAACGGTCTTCGGGAAGGGGTGTCAAAATGGTATGATCAGAATGGCAACCTGACGATCGAACATGAATATAAAAACGGCCAATTGGTTAAGAAATAGGCATTTCTGAGTAAAAAACGAACTAAAACCCACAACTTTTCGTATTTAGCCTACCTGCAAAATTGTCATAGCAGAAGAGTGATCAGGGGCGGGCGATCATAAAAACTTCATCTGGCACACTTTTTCCTGTTATGACCGTTACGAAAGTGTTTTTAACAAATTTTATTACCATAACAACAGAATGAATATAAAGCGTTTTGGATCTCTTTTCGCGGCAGCTATTCTTGGAAGTGTCATCACATTATTTACGGCTCAGTGGTATAACCCCAAAAGTGAGGGTATAAAAATTGAACATATTGCTGGTGTGCCAGCTTCGCAAGTAGCCTACCGTGTAAATGAAAAAGGTGAAGTCGTTCCGTTGGACTTTACCACGGTTGCAGAAAAAGTAACAAAGACAGTGGTTCACATACGATCTATTTCGGATGGCCAGGTTAGTTCCCGTGACAAGAGCCCCGATCAGAATGATCCGTTTCAATTTTTTGATCCCAGCAGGCCGACGCGACGAGGGCCCAGCCAAAGCAGCGGAAGCGGTGTTATCATCAACTCTGATGGCTATATTGTTACCAATAATCACGTGGTTCAGGATGCAGACGTGTTGGAGGTTACCCTGTCTGATAATCGGACATTCAAAGCTGAGGTCGTGGGTACCGATCTTGACACCGACATTGCAGTAATCAAGATTAATCAAAAAGCATTGCCATATCTTTCCTTTGTAAATTCAGATGAGTCAAAAGTTGGTGAGTGGGTATTAGCCGTTGGCAATCCATTCAATCTTAACTCAACAGTTACAGCCGGTATTATCAGCGCCAAGGGAAGAAATATCAACATCATTAACAGTAATAATCCAAGCAATCCGCAGGCTGGGCGGACCGCAATTGAATCTTTCATTCAGACCGATGCTGCCATCAATCCTGGTAACAGTGGGGGTGCGCTTGTAAATCTTAACGGAGGCCTTCTTGGTATCAATACAGCAATTGCCAGCCCTACAGGTTCATATTCCGGTTATGGTTTTGCCGTTCCTTCCAACATTGTAAGCAAGATAGTAGAAGACCTTTTGGCCTTTGGTATGGTGCAGCGTGGCTGGTTGGGCATTCAGGTAGGCACGGTCAATAGTGAATTAGCAAAGGAGGAAGATCTCTCCGTGAGTGAAGGTGCCTACGTGAGCGGTTTCGGTGATCTGGAAGACAAGAGTGCTGCGAAAGAAGCTGGCATTGAGAAAGGTGATGTGATTGTGAAGTTGAATGAAACTCCCATCAAGTCTAGTTCTGCATTAATTGAATATATTGGACTTAAGCATCCGGGCGACAAAGTAAACGTGACCGTCAATCGGAAAGGCAAGGAGAAGTCATTTGCTGTGACCTTAAAAAACCGCGAAGGTAAACTTGGCAACTTAAAGCTTGAACCTAAAGTCGCTTCCTCTTCGCTGGGCCTGATATTGGAAGATTTGGACAACAAAGCACTCAAGCATCTTGACCTGGCCAGTGGCGTACGGGTAAAATCGGTGGAAAACGGTAAGGTAGCGCGCTACACGGAAATGAGGGATGGGTTTATTATCACTCAGGTGAATGATAAAGTTGTTAAAACAGCTGAAGACATAGATGAAATTGTTAAAAGTAAAAAACCGGGGGATCTGATTACATTCTCGGGAGTGTATGAAGACTATCCCAAGGAGTTTAACTATGCAATACGAATGTAATTTAAACGAGGTGAAATGAGGAGATTGTTTAAAAAAGGCGATCGCGTCCAAAGTAAATTGGACGGAAAAGTCATGGAAGTGCTCAAGTACTTCAAAAAGAATCTGGTAGAAGTGAAATGGTTTGACTTAAAGTCCAAAGAGGTTCACACCAACAAGGTAAAGGAAGACAAGTTGTGCAAAGCAGCCTAAGCTATCGGCTAACTGTT
The DNA here is from genome assembly GCA_025350305.1 of Cyclobacteriaceae bacterium. GTDB lineage: Bacteria > Bacteroidota > Bacteroidia > Cytophagales > Cyclobacteriaceae > ELB16-189. Next base: position 7,590 of record JANXYC010000240.1, read on the forward strand.
TGGCCTTGGGTGTTGCTTAAGGCCACGGTTAATTGTTCACATCAGCCAATAAACTACTAACTTCGCTGTTAGACTTAGCAATCCTTTTATCAAAAAGTTTGAAATCCCAGCATATTACCGGTCTTCCATTACAGGCCGGATCAAAGAAGCGCGCAGGCTGAAAGACTTGCGAAAGCAGGACTTTTCTCCCTCCATTCTTGACTTTGGCCCGGTGAGGTTCATCCTTGCTCGTCACTTTGGCTTCTGTTACGGCGTGGAGAATGCGATAGAAATCAGCTACCGGGCCTTGGAAGAAAATCCTACCAAGAAAGTTTTCCTTTTAAGTCAGATGATCCACAACCAGGAAGTGAATAGCGACCTTCTCGACCGAGGAATAAAATTCATCATGGACACCGATGGCACACCATTCATTCCCTGGCATGATGTAAGCAAGGACGATGTGGTTATCATACCCGCCTTCGGCACCACGCTGGAGATTGAAAGACTCCTCCATGAGAAAGGGGTTGACGTGCAGAAGTACAACACAACGTGTCCGTTTGTTGAAAAAGTGTGGAATCGCTCAGAAAAGCTTGGTAAGGATGACTTTACGATCATTATTCATGGCAAGGTTAGGCATGAAGAGACACGGGCAACCTTTTCACACAGCGCAGAAAACGGTCCATCCGTTATCGTTCGCGACATGGAAGACGCGATTCAACTTGGAAATTATATACTTGGCAGCAAACCGCGATCTGATTTTTTCGAGGAGTTCGTCGGTAAATTTTCAGAAGGATTTAATCCGGACGTTCACCTGAAAAAAATTGGTGTCGTCAATCAAACTACCATGCTCGCCACAGAGACACAGGCTATTGCTGATTTCTTCCATCAACTAATGATGAAAAAATATGGTGCGCAATCTATCAAAGAGCATTTTGCTGACACAAAAGATACGCTCTGCTACGCCACCAATGACAATCAGGACGCCACCTACGAGCTATTGAAAACCAATGCTGACTTTGCCATCGTGGTGGGTGGATATAATAGTTCCAACACCTCGCATATTGTGGAGCTCTGTGAACGGAACTTTCCCACCTACTTCATCAACTCAGAGCATGAGATAAATTCAAGAAAGGAGATTCATCACTTGAATTATCATACGAAAGAAAAAATCATCACGCACACTTTTATTCCGGAAAAAAAACCGGTCAATATTGTGCTGACGAGTGGGGCATCCTGCCCGGATACGGTGGTGGACAGGGTGATGTTGAGGCTAATGGGATATTTCGAGGGGGTTAGGGCGATGGAAGAGGTGCTTCAGAAAATTGTCTGAATCAGGATTCAATCAGGATTTAGTTGATTGGAGGATTGGCAGGATTTTATTAACCGGATTATGTTTTGGGTTGATAAGTACGCCGACAGAAAAATCATAAGCCGCCGCATAATTTGGAAATATCTTCTTAAGAATGCCCGTTCTTCACCTGGTCATGAATTCCTGATCATTCGTACTATTTTTGCAACTTGAAACCGAAACTGCATTTTCTCCTAATTCTCCTTTTCCTCACGGCAGCGTCATCCCTGACTGCTCAGCAAATCTCCAAAGAAGACACGGTACGTCTACTCAATGAAGTTGTCGTAAAGGCTTACGCCTCCGATCGTCCGTTACTGGAAGTACCGGCTGCGATTGGGGTCGTTAGGGACTTTGAACTGAATCGCTTTAACAATACCTCTATTCTTCCGGCGGTCAATATGGTAGCAGGTGTGCGAATGGAGGAACGTTCCCCCGGCAGTTATCGCTTTTCTATCCGCGGAAGTTCACTGCGCTCCCCGTTCGGTGTGCGTAATGTGAAATTCTATTGGAACGGGTTACCGTTGACCGATGGCGGAGGCAATACCTATCTCAATCTTATCGACTTTAATTCGGTGGGCAGTATGGAAATCATCAAAGGACCCGGGGCCAGCTTATACGGTGCGGGTACCGGTGGCGTGGTACTGTTACAATCTCCAAAATCCGCGAGAGATTTGAACTACTCCGCGCTGGCCGGCAGCTACGGACTGTTCAGAATTCAGGGAGGCGGTTCCGTACTTAGCACCAAAAAATTTCAAATGGACACGCGCCTGGGGTTTCAGCAGTCAGACGGCTACCGTCAGCAAACCAAAATGAACCGTTTGATGGCGCAAATCGATCTGAGAGGTTCTATCAGTACACGGAGTTTTTTGTCAGCCACGGTTTTTTCGACTCAGTTATATTATGAAACACCCGGTGGATTGACACAAGCACAATATGACAACGACCCTCGTCAAGCGCGGCCTTCTACGACAACTTCTCCCGGCGCAGTAGATCAAAAGGCTGCGGTCAATAATAAAACTACCTATGCGGGAGTTTCATTTGAACATGAATGGAATGAAAAATGGTCTACTCGCGCGGGACTATTTGGTTCCGTTACAGGATTCAAAAATCCTACTATTCGTAACTATGAAAAACGCGACGAACAAAATTGGGGTGGACGTACGGATACGTATTACAGGTTTGATAAGCAATCCTGGAAAGGTAAGATCACTTTTGGGGCCGAGTATCAGCATTTTTACTCCCCGGTTACCGTGTATGATAATATTCTGGGAACACCGGGCAACGTGCAGACAGATGACAAACTTCGCTCAACGCTTTTTCTTAGCTTCGCACAGCTTGAACTAGACCTGCCAAAGAATTTCTATCTCACCCTGGGCGGCAGTGGCAATTTCATCAACTATAAATTTCTACGCACCTCCCTTTCTCCGGAAGTAAGACAGGAACGAAATTTTGATCCGGTTGTCTCTCCCCGCATCGCTTTGCTTAAGAAGATTTCACCGGCAATTTCTGTGTACGGAAATGTCAGCAGTGGTTTTTCACCGCCTTCGTTAGCTGAGGTAAGGCCTTCAACCGGGGCTTTTAATAATAGTCTTAACGCAGAGCGTGGTGTGAGTTATGAAATGGGTGTAAAGGGAAAATTCTTTAACCAGGTAGAGGCAAATCTCGCCCTTTACGATTTTCGCCTCAAACAGACCATCGTCATCCAGCGCGATGCGAGCGGTGCTGATTATTTTATTAACGCAGGAGCAACGTCACAGCGCGGAGTTGAGTTAATGCTCGCCTGGTCGCCGCAACTTTCAACTGGCAAAATTTCTGCGCTGCGTGTATGGTCGAGTTATACATACAATTACTATCATTTTAAAGACTATGTGAATGACGGAAAGGATTATTCAGGCAATGCTGTCACTGGTGTAGCGCCTAACATTCTTGTTGGGGGTGCTGATGTGCGTTTCCTAAAATTCTTCTATTTCAACTTGACAGGAAATTATACCAACCGACTGCCACTCAATGATGCCAACACGGATTACGCTTCCGATTTTTTTCTTATCGGTGTGCGCGCTGGTTATAAATTAGATAAGAAAATACCCCTTGAGTTTTTCCTTGGCGTGGACAATGCTCTTGATCAACGGTACAGTTTGGGGAATGATCTGAACGCCGTGGGGGGTCGCTATTACAATGCGGCGGCGGGAAGAAATTTTTATGTTGGTATTGTCGCGCGTCTGATCACCCGGCCAGATTATTAAGTCCTCATAGGATTTCATGAAAGCACAATGTCCCAAAAATTGGGGCATTGTGTCAGCCATTTGTGATGATCCCTTACTTCTTTATCCCGGGTAAATTTTCTGGCCTCGCCTGTTCATTGGCAAATGATGGTGCCTTGTGTGGATTCGGGTACATTTCATCCAAGGTGTTTCCATCATAAAGCCTTCCGTTCTTCATTACACTGTTGACGGAGTTTGTATTGCGAATATTCTCCAACGGGTTTTTATCAAGCACAACCAGATCGGCAAGTTTGCCAGCCTCAATGCTGCCGAGATCCCCATCTAAGCCAAGCGCCCGTGCACCGTGCAGCGTGGCTACTTTCAAAGCATCGTGATTGCTCATACCGCCGGAGGCATTTTCAGTAGCGTAGTAATGGTTTTCCGCCCAAGGACCCCCGTACGCTACCAGCAACGTTGGGGTATAGGTCATTTTTGCTTCTGCAATGGCTGTGACCATATCCTTGTACAAAGGATAAATTGGCAATGCATGTTCATGACCTGGATAACCGTCAATGAGATTGGTCAGGTTGAGTTTAAAATCCAATCCGCCTTCGGTCGTAGGCATTAGGCTCTGCTCTTTCGCAGCCTGGATAATCCACTGACGCAAACGATTCGTGCCATATACGTGAATCCGGTGGAGAATTTGAAGAGTGAGTAGCCTCAGATGTTCAAATATTTCATCAGCATATCCAGTCGCTCTTTGCTGTCGTCATCGTGGGGAGCTTCTTGATAACGGCCGATAACCCGATAGCCAAAGCGCTCCAGGGTGGCGACGATACGCGAAAGATCCATTTGGTTGATTTTTAGTGTGACTTTGATTTTTCCCCGGTCGAGCGGATCCTCCATCATGGTACTGCTTATGATTTTTGCTTTGTTTTCTTCCACATAGCGGCTTATTTCCGCCAGGGAATAATCAATCAAATCCATTGATAATACGAGGATTCCGCCGGGCATTTGCACAGAGGCACTTTGTGCAAAGGAGGCCATAATATCTTGTATGGTAATGATTCCTGCGTAGTGACCTTCTTCATTCAGGACGCCCACAATGTTAAGTTTGTGTTCTCCTGCGATCCGAAGGATGTCAAAAAAATGAGAATCGGATCCTACCACACAATCTTTACCAACGAGGTCAAAATCGCCAAGGTTTTTTTCAATGTCGTTTGATTCCAGTATTATCTCTTCAGAAATGAAACCTAGCAATTGTCCGTTGTCTACTACCGGCAAGTGATTGCAGCGAAATTCTTCCATCCACACGATAGCCTTGTGCGCATCATCAGTCACTTTGAGCGGCGGCACCATGTGGTTGATAAGTTCTTCTGCAATCATTTATTTTGTATTCGTTTTAAAAATCCAACCTCACGCTTGAGCCGCCGACGTCATTAAAAATTCTTCCACGATTTCATTAAATTTTTCCGGATGCTCCATCATCGGAGCGTGACAACATTTGTCAATAAACCTTAATTTGGAGTTAGGCATGAGTCTGTTAAATTCATACGCAACCAAGGGTGGTGTAATCGTATCATTTAATCCCCAAACCAGCAGTGTGGGAACAAGGATGGTCGGCAAATCATTGGCAAGATTATTTCGTTGTGCTGATTTGGCAATAGCCACGATACGCATGCATTTTGGTATGCTCTTGGTCGTTTCAAAAACCTCATCCACCAATTCTTTCGAGGCGACTGCCGGATCGTAAAATGTGTAGGCAACTTTTTCACGTATGTAATCATAGCTGCCTCGCCTGGGATACGATCCACCCATTGTATTTTCAAACAAACCCGAACTACCGGTTAGTACCAGTTTATCAACTTTCGTGCAGTTGTGAAGTGTGTATAACAAGCCTACATGACCACCCAATGAGTTTCCCAGAATTGTCATGTGGTCGAGTTTTTTTATCACGACAAATTCTTCTACGAATTTTTGCAACCCTTCCAAGCCAGCTTCCTTTATTGGCATTTCATAAATAGGGAGCATCGGGATTACCACACGAAACTGTTTCGAAAAACGATTAACAACTCCTTCCCAGTTGCTGAGCGCTCCAAAAAGACCGTGAAGAAGCATCAGCACCTGCCCGGTGCCTTCATCTACGTATTTGAACCCGTTTACTTCCTTAACGTTGAGTGGCATTGTTCTTTTCACCGATAAGTAAGCGAAAAATATCTGTAGTTAGAACTGCCTGAAAATTTCTTTGAAAACCGGCAAAAATCCTCCAATCCATTCGGCAGTTCGGGGGGCTAACGTGGCGGTGAATGGATATAACCACGAGCCTTCCGTCCAGGCCACTTTGGGTGTGAGCCTGAGTGAGTCGGCTATCCAAAGCACGATGCTAATCAAAAATAAAGTCTTGAATGCTCCCAATGCGCCGCCCATTGCCTGGTCTACCGTCCCAAGAAAAGATTTGTCAATCGAGTTTTTCACCAGCTTACCTATCAAACGAACCAGCACCACAATAATTATAAAAATGGCAGCAAAAGAAAGATAGGGTAATGTGCTTTTATCCGCATTGAATTTCTCTTCAAGCAGAATCATTCCTTCACCCATCAGTTTAAAACCGCACAATACTCCGAGCAGAATTGCCGTGAGCGATATCAGCTCCATCAAGAATCCTTCTTTATAGCCGTTCCAGGCTCCGAGTAGGACAAGGAGCCCCAGCACACTATCAGCCGGACTCAAGAAGCGAGAAGTTTTTTTACGATTTCAGAGATGACTTTTCCATCCGCTTTGCCGGCCAGGCTCTTAGTAGCAACGCCCATCACCTTACCCATGTCTTGCGGGGCTTTGGCTCCAACCTGTGTTATGATTGTTTTTATTTCAGCAGTGATTTCCTCCTCAGAAAGTTGTTTGGGCAAATACCGGCTGATAATCGCCAGTTGCAAATTCTCCCGCTGGGTCAAATCCAGCCTGCCCTCCTTTTGAAAAATCTCTGCCGACTCTTTTCGCTGCTTGGCGGCTTTCATCAACAGCTTGTTCTCAATGTCAGCGGCGAGTTCAGTACTCCCTCCCTTTTCTGTTTCGGCCAGCAGGATCATAGACTTGATACTGCGCAAGGCATCCAGCTCTTCTTTGTTCTTGGCGAGCATCGCTTTCTTGATGTCGTTGTCGATAGTGGTTTTCAGTGACATGATTGTGTATTTTCGCTTCAAAGTTATTTTAAATTGGGTAAGGTCTCAAACCCGTATCCCAATATCATAGTTTTGGACTAAAGTCCATATAAGGATTTGATAAATTGCCACGGCCTTAAAACCGTGGCAATTAAACCAAACTTATCGTGCTTTAGTTTTCTTATAATGTCAAAGGATCTCAAAATTTCTAAATGCCAAAATTAAATGACGCGTCTAAGTGTCAATATTAACAAAATCGCGACCCTGCGTAACGCACGCGGGGCTAACAACCCGGACGTGAGCAAAATCGCGATGGATTGTGAGCGGTTTGGAGCCCAGGGTATCACCGTGCACCCCCGCCCGGACGAGCGCCACATTCGCTACAGCGATGTGATTCAATTAAAAGATGTGGTGACCACTGAGTTCAACATCGAAGGTTACCCGGACGAGCGCTACATGAAAATCATTCGTGAAGTAAGGCCAGCACAAGCCACCCTCGTGCCCGATCCGCCAGGTGTGCTTACCTCCAATGCCGGCTGGGACACGGTGCGCCATCAAGAATTTCTAAAGAAAATAATCAATGAAATTAAAAGTGCGGGTGTACGCGTCTCTGTTTTTGTTGATCCCGATGTTAAGATGATAGAAGGCGCTTCAACAGCAGGAAGCGACCGTATTGAACTTTACACCGAGCCTTATGCTTCACAGTATCACAAGAACCAGGAACAGGCAATCGCTGCTTACAAAGAAGCAGCCTCCATTGCGCATGCACTTGGACTCGGCCTGAATGCCGGCCATGACCTTGACCTACATAATCTTCGCTTTCTGAAACACTCGATCCCATTGCTGGATGAAGTCTCCATCGGTCATGCGCTGATTTGTGATGCGCTTTATCTGGGATTGGAAAACACGATTCAATTGTATTTGAGAGAACTTCAATAGTTGAGAATTTAGAAGCTGAGAATTTAGAAGTTGAGGGTTGATGTGCAGCTAGCATTCAAAATCAACCAAAAAATAATCTATTTTTCTGGATAAATTCAATCGTAAGCCTTCTATCAACTTGGTGACGCCGATCAAAAATCGATACTTCATTGGAATAGTTCCTCCCGCTCCACTCTTTGAGCAGGCACGTGAACTCAAACACTACTTCCGGGACCATTTTCAAAGCAAGGCTTCCCTCAATTCGCCCCCTCATGTCACGATTCATATGCCTTTTGAATGGAAAGCTGAAAAAGAAACGGAATTGGTGAGTGCGCTTCATCGCTTTGCGTCTGGACAACCCACCATAAAAATTGTATTAAAAGATTTTAGTTGTTTCGCGCCCCGCGTCATTTTCATAAACGTCGTTCGCTCAAAAGAGCTTAGCGACATGCAACGCTCCATTCGTTTGTTTTGCAAAAAGGAACTGGGACTCTTCAATGCCGATTATAAAGACCTTCCCTTTCATCCCCATATTACGGTTGCCTTCCGCGACCTAAAAAAATCAATGTTTACGCAAGCGTGGGAAGAGTTTAAGAACAAGAAGATTGAAGCAGATTTCCTGGTCGATCGAATCACGTTGCTGAAACATGTTGAACGAAAGTGGATGGTGGAGAAAGAATTTATGTTCGTCAATTCTCCAAGTGCCAAAGACTAAACTCTTTGTTTTTATCGTTACATCTGGGGGTTTCAAAGCGGTAAGAAAGTATTTTTGATTTGTAGGCAACCCACGGAGCGTGAAAAAATTTACCCAATTTCCGCCGATGGTGACGAGTCTGCTAACCCCATCGTTTTTGTATTAAAAATCGCTACAAGTAAATGCCCTGCTGATGGAAATTAAAAAAATGTTAATCAGGCTGTAATAAAACCTTGAGACATTTATCTTTTTTGTTGGCGAACATATCGTAGCCTTCTGCCCCTTCCGAAAGTTTCAGCGTGTGAGAAAAGATCGAAGTAAGGGCGTATTTCTTGCTCTGAACCAGCGGAATGAGTTTCTCCATTATCGCACGCGCCGGGCAACGGCCAATTTTGTAGGTAAGATTCTTATTGTAAGCCTCCGTTGGTGAAAAAGCAAGATGCTGTTCGGTGCAAACCCCGACTGATGAGATAATTCCTCCAGGGCGCACGAGTTCCATAGCGAGCCGGACGGCAGCACGGCTTCCGACCGCTTCCATAATCCCATCAGCGCCACGGCCCTCCGTCGCTTCGTGAATGACTTCCCCGGCAGAAGAAACGCTTCCATCAATTGTCACTGCTCCAAATTTTGCTGCCATCGCCAGGCGAGCTGGTACGGAATCAATCGCGTAAATTTTTTGGCCCCCGGATTCGATAGCACCGATGATCGTCATGAGTCCTACAGGTCCGCAACCAATTACCGCGTACATACCATTCGGTTTGATCTCTGCCTGCTGGGCACAGAAAAATCCAGTGGAAAGAATATCACCCAACAACAGACCTTCTTTCAACGAAATGCCTTCGGGAATTTTCATAAGCGTGCTGTCAGCCAGAGGCACGCGTACATATTCGGCTTGTCCGCCGTGGAGGCCGTTTCCGTGTTCGATCCAGCCGTATAATTGATTATAAATGCAGCGACACGTCAGACCGATGCGACAGTAGTAGCATTGGCCACAACTGGTAGTGAATGGGCTCATTACAACATCGCCCTTTCGGTGGATGCGAACATCCTTTCCGACATCCACAATCTCGCCGGCAAACTCGTGACCCATGGCTGTGCCCGCATCAATTCCTTTTTCATGTTCATGATACACGTGGAGATCCGAGCCACAAATAGCGCAGGCTTTCACTTTTACAATTGCATCGGCAGGAAAAATAATTTGTGGATCAGCGATTGATTCGTAATGGATCTGATGTTTTCCGTGGAAGGTGAGGGCGTGCATGAATAGTTGCCGGATTTTGGTTGCTGGTTCTAAGGCCGGGACAAGATGACTAAAAAGAGTTATTCATTCAAAGTGAACAAAGTCCGGGCGATCAACATCAATGATCAGCAGTTTTTCATCCTTGTTATTCCCAATCCACTTTTCGCAATGTTCGCTGAGGGTTTTCAAAGTTGCTTCAGACTTATCCGTCCAGACCCGATCAATGTAAGAGTATCGCTCTTGATGGTATAGTCAGTCAGTTTCGGAACAAGTTGGGTCATGGCGTTGGCAAAGTCAGAGTCACAGCATACCTTGGAGCACCCATACCAATCAATTAATATTTTTCCAGCTTCAGGAATAGCGTAGAATCCCATACAGTCGTTCACGTCAAGAATAAAAGTCAATTCTTTTCTACTGGTAAAAACGAAAGTGTATGCTTTGGGATTTTTTTGAGGTTGACTTGCTCCAGGTGTAGTAATGCTCAGGACTTCCCATTTGTGAACAATAAAAGTTATGTCCCCTGGAACAACAACATTATCTTTTTTGCAGGCCCAAGGAGGCATACAAAACAAAACAATTATGAATACAATGATCCTTGTTATGCGGCTCATCGCGCTGGTCAAATCCTATTCCAAGGTAAATCAAAATCTGAAAATCCGGAAAGAATAGTCTTTTCAATTTATGTTAAAAAATCCTATCGGAGCGGTTGATTTTGAACACTGAAGAGACTGTTCAACTCAAGCTCAACCTTACCGACGATCATCGAAAAATCCTCCACCCGTTCCACAAAGTCCAGGCGATTGACATCAATGATCAACAGCTTGCCTTGCTTGTACTGACCGATCCACTTTTCGTAGTGTTCGTTGAGTGTTTTCAGGTACTCAAGTTTGATATTATATTCAAACTCTCTGTTTCGCTTCTGAATCTGTTGGACGAGTTTAGGAATGTCAGCTTTGAGGTAGATCAATAAATCAGGAGGCTTAACAAAGTTGATCATGGAGTTGAAAATATCGAGATAACTCTGGTAATCGCGGTCGCTGATGTGGCCGCTTTTATGCAAGTTGGCAGCAAAGATGTGGGCGTCCTCATAAATGGTCCGGTCCTGAATAATTGTTTTCTCGCTGTTGCGGATTTGATGGACTTGATTAAAGCGGCTGTTTAAAAAAAAAATCTGAAGATGGAACGCCCATCGGGTCATGTCGGAATAGAAGTCCTTGAGGTACGGATTATGATCAACGGATTCATACAGGGGTGTCCAGCCATAATGCCTGGAAAGCTTTTCCGCCAAGGTTGTTTTGCCGGAACCGATATTGCCGGCGATGGCGATGTGTTTGAGGTTGTTCATAGGTTCAACTGCTAAAATTAAGAATTTCAGCACAACCTATCCCCCGTCATTTCGGGTTCATTTCAAATATGGTTGCATTGGACTAAAGTCCTTTGTGGGGTGGGCCTGAATTGCCACGGGCTTAGCCCATAATTTGTCCTCCGGTTTTCTGCAGTATCCTAGAGAAAAATAAATGCGGATTCCAGCATAAATTCTGATCTTCGCGTTATGAGATTCGTACTGGTTTTTGTTTTTTGTTTTCTATTCCTCGCCGCATGTAGCAACAAAAGTGAAGAACGATGTGCTTTCGTGCCGGAGACATCGTCCTTAAAAATCACCCTGGCGTTTGAATCGCTGGAGGACTCCTTGCCTGCCATCACAAGTAAATCTGCGCTGATTCATTTTTTTGGTCAACACCCGGAGGTGCGGGACCAGTTCTTCAACAGGCAAAATTACCCGAGTGATTCCACTTTCATCAACGGACTTTATACTCGTTTCACCAGTCCCTACATCGATACCCTCCTGATGGAAACACACCGTGTGTTTGGCAGTGGCGCGGGCCTTAAAGAAGAATTTCAAAAAGCGTTTGCCAATCTTACCTATTACTATCCGGATTTCCACCCTCCTAAAATTCAAACGGTGATCACCGGTCTGGAAAGTGATTTGCTGGCGACAGACTCCTTGGTGGTGGTTGGTCTCGATTATTTTTTAGGCAACGGTGCGAAGTATCGGCCCAACAACTTGTATCAATACATGCTCAGAAGATATGACAAGAGCTTCATTGTGCCATCGGTGATGCTGCTAACTGGCATCGACAGTCGCTTCAATAAAATCAATCCCAATGACAGGACGGTATTGGCTGACATGATCGCTTACGGCAAAGCTTATTACTTCACCAAACAGATGCTGCCTTGCACCCCGGACAGCGTGTTGATTGGTTACACCAAAAAAGAAATGGAGGGATCACGTGAGTTTGAAAATCTTATCTGGTCCCGGCTGGTCGAGGATCAGGTATTGTACGCGACGAGTCACCTGGTGAAGCAACGATATATTGGCGAACGGCCCAAGACCACGGAGGTGGGGGAACAATGCCCGGGAAGGATTGGCATGTGGGTAGGCTGGCAGATCGTGAAGAAGTACATAGAAACACATCCCAACGTCAAACTTCCACAGTTGATGAACATGCAAAATGCCTTGCAGCTTTTTAAAGATTCAGGATATAAGCCACAGGTGTTGAAGGTGCCCGGACGGGAGAAGATTTAAAGCGGATGCTGGATTTTATTTACTTAAACAAGGGCCAATCCTTCGGTAAATTTTGAATTGAAACTACCTGAATTAGAAATTCAGCACGCCCCTTTCACAATTTCAATAAAATCCCGCGCCTTGAGTGAAGCGCCACCCACAAGCCCTCCATCGACATCGGGGCATGCGAAAAGTTCTTTCGCGTTGTCGGGTTTCACGCTGCCACCGTACAGAATCGGTATGGATTGGGCGACGGCCTCTCCGTATTTCGTTGTCAACAGTTTCCGAATCACGGCGTGCATGTCCTGAGCTTGTTGTGTGGATGCCGTCTTACCGGTGCCGATGGCCCATACTGGTTCGTATGCGATCACTACTTTCTTTATGGAATCGGCTGCGAGGTGGAACAAACTTTCCTCTACCTGCGTGCGTACCAGGGCTTCATGCATTCCTTTCTCACGTATGTCCAGCGGCTCACCGCAACAGAAAATTGGAATGATGGTATTGGCCAGTGCTTTATCAACTTTTTTCTCCAGCAACTTTCCGTCCTCACCAAAGTATTGCCGGCGCTCGCTGTGGCCAAGGATCACGTAGGGTATACCCATTGACTTCAGCATCGGAGCAGAAACTTCACCTGTGTAAGCCCCCGAATCGTGCTCGCTGCAATTTTGGGCACCCACCAAGAGCGGAGAATTTTCCAGTTGTTTTTTCGTTGACAGCAGGTATGGAAATGGAACACACAACACAATCTTTGCTTCTCCCTTTACTTCAGCACCTGTCAGTGTCATCACCTCAGAAGTAAGCTGAGTTGCTTCCACAAGCGTCTTGTTCATTTTCCAATTGCCAGCTATAATTTTAGTACGCATGATTTGTTTTTTTTAAGATAAAGAAAGGCTATAACTAATAATAGAACGGCGTGGTCCTCAAGGTTGGAATTTCTCCCTAAAGTCACAACATGCTTACTCCATAATTCATTTAGCAAATTGCAGAACTTCGGTCGGTTTATCACGCATGAGTCGAAAACTCTTCACCGGACCCTTGTACGTGATATGCACCAGGTTCGACTGGTCCGCGTGTATTTCCTGTATAACCGTATTCGTGACTTCCAGGGACTTTATTTTTCTTACATTCTCAATTTCAAGATAACAAATGATGGCGAGGTCTTCGATCTCATGGGTGAGGTACTTGATCTTCGCTTGCTTGCCATCCAGTTTTATTTTGAAATGCTCGTTCAGATAGGCGCTTACCAGCTGGTTGGTGGTCATCCCATTTTTTGGCTCGAGCAGGTCAAGGGACTCTTGGTTTAATTTCTTCTGGATGGATAACTCCAGGTCATCAATGAATATCCGAAAAGTTATTTGTAGCGATTTGTTCTTCTCACTGTACTCAACCTCCGTCACCGACACATGAACCGGGTGAAGAAAAAACGCTACTAAAAAGTTTATTAGCATCATCATGGTTCAAAAGTAATCAAGATGGGACTGTCTAAAAAGCAACAGCGATTGAGGAACGCTGCTGCGATTGCAATTTTAATTCTTTCTTTGCGATCTTGGTGGCTGTCTTTGCGTCCTTTGCATGAAATTTCTCGTTAAGGATGCAAAGAAGTCGTAAAGCTAAAAACTATTGATGTCTGAATTTCAACTCTACTTTGTCCTCGGCAAAGATCACATTCTCGACTATGTCAATGGCTATGACCATATACTCTTTGTCGTCGCGCTTTGTGCCATGTATGTCGTAAGGGACTGGAAGAAGATTTTCCTACTGGTAACTGCCTTTACGCTCGGGCACTCGATCACCCTGGCCATGGCTACCTTGAATTTGATTTCAGTCAATGTTACCCTTATCGAGTTTTTGATACCGCTCACCATTTTTATTACGGCCGTTTCCAACCTTTTCCTAAGGGAAACCAGTCTCACCCAAGGCAGGGTACAAGTAAACTACGGACTGGCTCTTTTTTTTGGCCTTATCCATGGAATGGGCTTTTCCACCTATCTACGGGCTCTCTTAGGCAAAGATCAGAGCATTACTACCCAACTTTTTGCTTTTAATATCGGGCTGGAATTCGGCCAGATAATAATCGTTGCGATTTTTCTATCAGTTAGTTTTATTGCAATCGATGTAGCGAAGGCAAACAGGCGGGACTGGAAAATTGTACTTTCCTCTGCTATTGGCGGAATCTCACTCATTTTAATGAAAGACAGACTCTTTGTACTATAAGCATCGGACAACACATAACAAAAACCAAAACTTACGTGAAATGAAAAAAATATTTTTGTTGCTGGGCATTCTTTCCGGTGTCGTGCTGTTTGCACAAGAAGTCAAAACGGATGCTCCGAAATGGCAGGGAAAATTCGAACAACTGGACCAGTTGCTGCCCACACCCAATGAATACCGTACCGGCTCCGGCGCGCCCGGGCCAAAATACTGGCAGCAACGGGCCGATTACGTAATCAACGCTGAACTGCACGATGACACCCAAAGTATCACGGGATCGGAGACGGTTACATACTTCAACAATTCACCGGACGCATTGAAATATCTCTGGCTGCAGCTTGATCAAAACATCAACGCAAAAGACAATAATACACTGAAAACGGAAACCATGTCTGTAAAAGATTCCGTCAGCACCAAATCCATGGCGAGTGATCTCGGACTCTATGATTTTGATGGAGGTTTCAAGATCAAGAGTTTGAAAGATCTGACAGGAAAGAACCTCGCATACACCATCAACCAGACCATGATGCGGGTTGACTTGCCGCAGTCCCTTGCCGCCGGGCAAAAATATTCTTTCTCTGTAGAATGGTCATTCAATATTAACGACCGCATGCACAATGCAACCCCTAACGATGGTCGCAGTGGAATGGAATATTTTCCAGAAGATGGCAACTACTCCTATATCATCGCGCAGTGGTTTCCCCGCATGTGTGTGTACGATGATGTGGTAGGTTGGCAGAACAAACAGTTCCTGGGGCAAGGAGAATTTACGCTGGCCTTTGGCAACTATGAAGTAAATCTCACGGTACCATCGGATCATATCGTGGCGGCCACCGGCATGGTGCAAAATCCAAAGGAAGTACTCACGGTCGATCAACAGGCTCGTTTTGAAAAAGCAAAAACAACATTCGATAAACCGGTCATCATCGCCACACAGGAGGAAGCCATTGTTCGTGAGAAAATAAAATCAAAAGATAAAAAAACCTGGAAGTTTAAAGCTGAGAATGTCCGTGACTTCGCATTTGCATCCTCCCGAAAGTTTATTTGGGATGCCCAGGCTGTGAAAATCGGCGATAAAACTCCGCTCGCGATGTCTTACTATCCAAAAGAAGGTAATCCGCTATGGGAGCAGGAGTCAACCAAAGCGGTGAAAGCTGCCATCACTACTTACTCAAAATACACGATTGATTATCCCTACCCGCACGCTACTTCTGTGCACCATGCTTCCCTTGGAATGGAATACCCAATGATCTGTTTTAATGGAGCACGACCTGGCAAGGATGGTAAATTTACGGACCGCACCAAATGGGCCTTGGTCGGTGTGGTTATTCATGAAGTAGGGCATAATTTCTTCCCAATGATCATCAACAACGATGAGCGTCAGTGGACATGGATGGACGAAGGTGTGAACACGTTTGTTCAGTATCGCACGCAGGTGGAAAACTATCCTGACATGCCCCAGCGCCGAGGCCCGGCTTCGGGCATCGTGCCATACATGAAAGGCGACAACAGCTTGCAACGTCCCCTGATGACAAACTCGGAACAAGTAATACAGTTTGGTTCCGAGCAATATGCGAAGTGTGCCACAGGACTTAACATGTTGCGCGAGACGATCATGGGACCTGAGTTGTTTGACAAAGCGTTTAAAGAATATGCACAGCGCTGGGCGTTTCATCATCCCAAGCCAGCCGATTTTTTCAGGACCCTTGAAGATGCTTCAGCTGTTGACCTCGATTGGTTCTGGAGAGGTTGGTTTTATACAACCGGTTATTGCGACCAGTCGATTGACAAGGTAAAGTGGTATCAGGTGCGAAAGGAACAAAGTGCTGTGGAGAACAAAGGCAAGTCTGTAAAAAAAGGCGATCTTGCTATTGCAGGTGAGGGTGAAAAAAATCCGAATGACTTCAGCGGTGGACCCCAACCCTTTTCTGTGATTCCTACCGATGCCCGTTTTTATGGTGATTTTCAGAATCGCGTAGATGACAAGGCACTTATCTCTAAAATGGAGAACAAGAATTTTTATGAAGTGACGCTCACCAACAAAGGTGAGTTGGTCATGCCCGTAGTGATTGAGTGGACCTTTAAAGATGGCACCAAAGAAATCGAACGTATCCCGGCAGAGATCTGGCGTAGCAACGAAAAGACAGTGACTAAAGTCTTCATGAAAGACAAAGAGGTAACCAACATTGTACTTGATCCGAAGTTAGAAACGTCGGATATCCGGACCGAAGACAACGTGTTCCCGAAAGTAGCGCCGGTGAGCAAGTTTGAGGAAGTCAAGAAGAAAACTAATTGATGGGTTAGTTAAGTTGAAGAAAGGAGATGAGAATGGTTAAAAATTCTTAACTTCTCGACTCCTCAATTCGCAACTTCTAAACATTACTCTTAAATTTCGAATCAAATCTTTATGAAAAAAAATATTTTGATCTCCCTTTGCCTGGCCATCACCTTCGCATCGTGGTCACAGGAGCAAGCGCCTACTCCCAAGTGGCAGGGTAAGTTCGAGCAACTTGATCAGATGCTGCCCACGCCTAATAGTTATCGAAGCAGTTCAGGTGCCCCCGGTGCTGAATACTGGCAGCAGCGTGCCGATTACGTCATTAATGTCGAATTGAACGATGAAAATCAATCAATTACAGGTGCCGAGACGATCACATATTATAATAATGCGCCCGAAGACCTGAAGTATCTGTGGCTTCAGTTGGACCAAAATCTCTACGCCGATGGCAGCATGACCCGAAAAGCGGCCGGAGGTACTATCCGCGATTCGATCCCCGCAAAAATGATTGCCACTACTACCAACTCGTTTGATTTCAAGGGCGGCTATACCATCAAATCTGTAAACGACGCTGCCGACAAGGCCCTTCCTTACACCATTAACTATACCATGATGCGTGTGGATCTTCCTCAGCCTCTCAAGAAAGGAGAAAAATTTACATTCAAAGTGGAATGGTCGTACAATGTCAATGATATGATGATGGTTGGTGGCCGCGGCGGAATGGAATATTTTCCAGAAGATGGCAACTACATTTATTTCATCGCGCAGTGGTTCCCACGGATGTGTGTCTTCGATGATTATGAAGGCTGGCAGAACAAACAGTTCCTCGGCGCCGGTGAGTTTGCCCTCACCTTTGGAAACTATCGAGTTAAGATAACCGTACCCTCCGATCACATCGTTGGCGCATCGGGATGGTTGCAAAATCCAAAAGAGGTATTGACCAAAGAGCAGATTGATCGTTTCGAAAAAGCCCGCAAGACATTTGATCAGCCGGTATTTGTTGTAACGGAAGAAGAAGCTAGGAAAAAAGAAAAAGAACGCTCGAAGAAGAAGAGTACCTGGGAATTCTCTGCAGAGAATGTACGAGACTTTGCCTTCTCCTCTTCACGGAAGTATATCTGGGATGCAATGGCAGTCAGAAATGGCAACGGCACGCCGCTCGCCCAATCGCTTTATCCAAAAGAAGGTTTTGCACTATGGTCAAAAGAATCAACCAAGGCGATCAAAAATACGCTCGATGTATATTCAGCGCGGACCATCGATTACCCCTATCCTACGGCATACTCATGCAATTGGGTAGGCGGTGGAATGGAGTACCCGATGATCTCTTTTAATGGAGGTCGCCCTGCCAAGGATGGAACCTTCTCTGAACGGACCCTTACGCGTACAGTCAGTGTCATTGTCCACGAGGTAGGCCACAACTATTTTCCCATGATTATAAACTCTGACGAACGTCAGTGTACCTGGATGGATGAAGGATTAAATTCCTTCCTGGAAAAGGAAACCATGCGCGAGCGCTATCCAAAACTTGATCACACCGGCAATACGCCCAAAGGAATTGTATCCTTTATGAAAGGCGACAAGAGTATGATGCGCCCAGTGATGGCGATGTCGGATAACCAGGGTCGCAGCTTCGGACCGAATGGCTACAGCAAACCTGCCGCTGCACTCACGCTCCTACGCGAAACAGTAATGGGTCCCGAACTTTTTGACAAAGCCTTTAAAGAGTACGCCATACGCTGGGCCTTTAAGCATCCAAAACCTTCCGACTTTTTCCGGACGTTGGAAGACGCCTCGGCCGTTGATCTCGACTGGTTCTGGAGAGGCTGGTTTTATACAACCGACAATGTTGACTTAACTGTTGATGAGGTGAAGTGGTACAAAGTGAAATCAACGGTGGTTGATCCTGAAAAGAAGAGTGTAAAAGTGAAGCAGGGCGACCTTGCCACGAAGACAAAAAAAGACAAACAGGCTGATTTTAGCGGAGGTCCGCAGGAATTTACAGTGATCAATACACCTGAGGATGAATACCGCGATTTCAGAAACAGACTGGACGATAATGTCATTCGTCAGAAATTAGAGGGCAAGAATCTCTACGAGGTGACATTAAAAAACTCCGGTGGACTTGTCTCACCTGTCATCATTGAATGGACGTTTAAAGACGGTTCAAAAGAACTTGAGCGGATTCCGGCTGAGGTGTGGCGCAACAATGAATATGAGGTGAAAAAAGTTTTTGTAAAAGACAAAGAAGTAGTGAATATGGTAATCGATCCGAATTTGGAAACAGCCGATGTGAATGTGAATGACAATGTGTTTCCGAAAAAACCGGCTGAAAATAAGTTCGATCAAATAAAGAAGGGGAATAATTAGTAGACAATATTAGAATATGAGGGGTTGAGAATGGAAGGATCTTCTCAACTCATTAATTCTCATATTCTCAATTCTCAACTTCTCTTCCTTTCCCCTCTCAACTTCGGTTTGAATCCGCCAAATGATGCTTATGCAGAAACCGGTGTACCATCGGCGCAAGAAATACTGCCACCGTGCTGAGGAAAGCCACACCGCTGTAAATCGCATAGAGTGAGGCAAACCATTTCGCGCCATCTGACTTCATTGGATCTACAGGACCCATTCCTGTGAGAATCATGGACGCGTTCAACAAAGCATCTAACAAGGGGAGGTCATTGAAGTAATGATATCCCAGCACACCAATCCCCAATGAAAAACCAATCAATAACATTGCAAAGCCAGTAAACCGGAGGATCCTGATCAGAAAATCCTGGAAGGGCAACAGTGGCTTCGAGTGATGTTCGAGCTTCAAGCAAAAAATTTTACAGCCTTGTTCAAATCAACATTTCCACCCGTGAAAATGATTCCAACTTTCTTGTTGATGAACTTTTGTTTGTTTTTTAAAACAGCCGCAAAAGGTACCGCACACGATGTCTCGATGATGATCTTAAGTCGTTCCCAAACGATTCGCATAGCAGCTACAATTTCTTCTTCGCTGACTGTCATAATCTCTTTTACATTTTCCCGGATAATGGGAAAGGTTTTATCGCCCAATGACGTGAGTAACCCATCAGCAATACTGGCTGGTGGAGAGGCCGGTTCAATCTTTCCGCTTTTCATGGAACGGTAGGCATCGTTGGCCAGTTCGGGTTCGCCCGCCATCACGATCGTGGAGGGTGAAAAGTATTTTGTTGCCAGTGCCGTTCCACTTAACAATCCGCCGCCGCCGACCGGTACGATAATGAAGTCAAGTCCCGGAACATCCTCGAAGAATTCTTTTGCGCAGGTGGCTTGGCCTTCCATCACATCATAGTTGTTGAATGGATGGATTTCAGTTGCGCCTGTTTTTCTGACTACTTCTGCCAGAGTTGATTCCCGGGCTTCAAGCGTTGGCTCGCATTCAAAAATTTCGCCCCCGTACCCGCGCACCCCGCGCTTTTTAATTTCTGGTGCCGTGCGTGGCATCACGATATACGATTTCATGCCAAGAATTTTTGCCGCCCGTGCCAATGCCTGAGCATGATTGCCCGACGAATGCGTGGCTACGCCTTTTATCCGTTGTTCGGGTGAAAGTTTCAGCGATGCGTTCATCGCGCCCCGCGCTTTGAATGCTCCAACTTTTTGAAAATTTTCACATTTGAAAAAAAGCCTGCAGCCAGCCATTTCATCAATTGATGCGCTGGTCATCACCGGTGTGTGATGGATGTACATCTTAATACGTTCGTGAGCCGCTACAATTGATTCTTTCGAAGGAATATTCATTACAGTAGTTTATAATTAATTCGTCATAGGTCATTACCCCCTCACCCATTTTACTTTTTCCTCCAGCGGCCTTCTTCTTCCTTCCTGCAAAGAGCCTTTTGGCATACCGATGTTTAAAAAACCCAATAGCCTATCGTCCTTCCCTAATCCAAAGAATTCCTTCGCCTCTTCAAAATAAGTAATGCCTCCTGAACTGAGATAGCAGCCAACGCCGTACGCGGTAGCGGTGAGATACATATTTTCAACGGCACAATATACGGCGCCAAGTTCTTCTACCTCGGGAACACTTTTCTTTTCATCGCGCTTCATTCCAATGGAGACTATGTGCGAGGACTTCATCGGCTTGGTGATCAACCCCTGATAACGTTCTTCCCGGAAGCTTCCATCGGCCCGGGTTACATTTGCATAGCATTCACCCTGGAAGGCTGCGAGTTTTTTCAAACCTTCTCCGGTAAAAACCACGAATCGCCAGGGCTCCGTCAGCTTGTGACTGGGTGCCCAGTTCGCATTTTCCAACATCTGCGTAACAATTTCATCGCTTACTCTTTCTCCCGTATAATCCTTTGGGAATATTGACCTCCTGCCATGCATCAATTGATTAATCTCAATTATGTTAAATTTCATTTCAAATTTCCTTTTCCTGCTAAGTTAAGTTTTATAACTTTTGCAAATGCATTACATCCCTATTTTGCTTTTGTTTGTTTCTTGTTCAACGGTTTATGTGCCCAACACGCGAAACACGCCCCTTTTCCGGGAGCAAGGCGAAGCACAAATCTCTGGATACATTACTTCCGGCGGGCTGGAGGCACAGGGGGCCTATGCGCTTACCGACCACCTTGCCGTAATCGGAAGTTACGTTTATGGATCACAAAAGAACACCTACAAAAACACCGACTATGACTGGAAAAACAGTTTTGGTGAGGTTGGACTCGGGTATTTCAACCGCAGTCGCGGGGCGCGATATGAAGTATTCGTGGGTTACGGTATCGGGCAGGGAACCAGCTTGGATCAATATTCCTTTTTCGGATTGAACAATACAGTAGTTGCCACGGGCAAGAGGTCACGCCTATTTATTCAGCCGTCCATCGGTACGAACAATCGGGACTTTAATATTGCCTTTACTCCCCGCCTGGCCTACGTAGACTTCTCCGAGTTTAGCACTTCTTCTGCAACGACGAAACCAAAATACAGCGGGCAACTCTTTGTGGACCCGGCAATCACCACTAAATTCCGTTTGGCCGGAAATCTTCATGGTATTTTTCAATTGGGATTAACCGTGCCGATACCTGGAGAAGTGTATTATAAATACTCTGCCATGCAAGTAGCCCTGGGTATTCAGATAGACACGGGAGGATTGAGGACGCGTGTCTATTAAGAGATGCCCTTATATCAGACATGATTTCCGAAAAACAATCTACCCTGCGCGCGCTTCAGCGAATCCCTTCCATCGGCAAAGCATGCGCCAGTGATCTTTGGAATATTGGCATACGGAAAATTGAGGATTTAAAAGACAGAAATCCCAGAGAGCTGTATGAACAGCTGAATCATGTTTCCGGACTCCGCCACGACATTTGCATGCTCTACACGTTTCGCTGTGCAGTTTATTTCGCATCCACTAAAAGACCTCAACCTGAAAAACTGAAATGGTGGTACTGGAAGGGGAAGACTTTCAATGAGTGAACCGAAATTATGCGAATGCATCAATTTTTGAACGATCTGTTTGCCAAAAACCGATTCCATAAGTAATGATTTTGATTATCTTTGAAATACCCTTAACCCAAAAAATCACCAATTGGCATGAATTGTGGCGTAGGCTGAAGACTTTAAAAATTAAAATATACGCATATGAAATTTTTATCCGGATGTACAGCGTGGACAGTGATGATTTGTCTCGCGGTTCCCTCATCGGCGCAGTTTCTTAACAAGCTTAAGCAGAAAGCCGAAAACAAACTAGAAAATTCCGTTGACAAGAAACTTGGTACGGGAAAACCCAACCAAAACCAAGGTCAAGGCCAGGGTGGGCAGGGCTCGGGTGGACTGGGCACAGGAGGTCAGGGTTCTGGCGGGCAAGGCATGAACGGCGGCAACTCCGGTGGAGGTGGGCTTGGCCAAAATCAGGGCGGTGGATTAATATCAACTCCTCCGGATGTTAAACAAAATCTGGCGGATGGGGAGTCAGCATTTAAAAGTGGCAAGTTCGGAGAAGCTCGATACTCCATTCAGCAAGCCATGCTGGGCGTGGAACTTGAGATCGGAAATAAAATTCTGAAATCCCTTCCGGAAACGATCAGCGGCCTTGCCAAAGACGCTCCTTCCGACCAGGTGACGAGCACCGGTTCGGGCTGGGCAGGTCTTACGATCGTCCGCAAATACGCCGATGGAAAGGGCAAGGAGTTCCGCACCACCATTGCCAACAATGCGATGATGATGTCGGCCGTGAACATGTATTTCAACTCCGGTGGATATGCACAACAAACCGGTGGTCAGCAAAACTGGAAGCAAATAAAGGTGAAAGGCAATCGCGCCATCATTGAGTTTGATCAAAATACGGGATATAAGTTAAGTGTGCCAATGGGCCAATCGTCTCTTATCGTTTTTGAGGGGGTGAGTTTTGCCACAGAAAATGATATGATGGCTGCTGCCAATTCCGTTGACATCGATGGCATCAAGAAGATGCTTGGCGAGCAGTAATCGTTGTTGAATTTTTAATGTTCACAGACTAAAATTGATTCAAATGAAAAAAATGATATTTCTCTTGTTTTCCGTCGCATTGATTACAAATGTTTGCGCCCAGGATTTTGATAAAAACATAGCTGCCGCCAAGTCCTCCTACGCTGCCGGCAATCTGGAAGATGCGCGGTTCGCCATGGAGCAACTGCTAAACGACGTTGATGCTGCTATCGGCAAAGAGATTATAAAGATGTTACCCGCTCAAATGGGACCTTTGAAAACCAATGCCAAAGATGATAATGTTTCGGGCAGTTCTGCCGGAATCACAACTGGATTATATGTTCATCGCACCTATGGCCTGGATCCAAAAACTGCCGCACTTGAAATTATCAACAATTCTCCGCTGATGAATTCAATTGGCATGATTCTGAACACACCGCTCATGGGCAGCATGATGAAAAATGAAAACCAGAAAACCTTAAAAATCCAGGGTTACAAATCGCTGCTTACAAAGAATCTTGATAGCGATACCGGCAAAACAAGTTACGAATTGCAGATCCCAATGAACAACACGTTGGTTACACTGAAAGTCGATGACACGAATGAGGCCGAGATCACCGGCTTTGCTAACGCAATTCCCTTGGCCAAAATCGCGCAAATCGCCCAGTAGGAAATAGCGAATTACGAATTACAAATAAGGAGCTAAACGGCTCCTTTCTTTTACCAATTAATCTCACTCATGGGCATCGCGCTCTTGCTCCTGTTGGGTTTTGCTATGATGCTTTTCGTTGGGTACTTCTTGTCCGCACCAACATACAGCGGCCCGGTCTCCGATCATTTTGATGGCAGAAAATTTTTTACGCCAATAGAAACATCACTCAACCGTGATTTCGCACCACGGTTTTAATCAGGTCTTTGATCGTTGAGTCCGGTGTAATGGCCACTTCGGGCAGTTGTACATGTAATCTTCGCTCGGTTTCAAACAAGACCCAATTCAACTCAGCAACTGTAGCGCCCAGGGACTTGAAATCCGTCTTGCTCGTTAGCGATTTCTGATGTGTGCTCAACACGTTTTGTAACACCGACAGCACAACTTTATTATACATAGACTTATGGTTTACCGGAAATGACTTGCCTTTATACGAATTCAATTGAATATTGGTTCATAACTCAATCGTATAGACGGCTATGTGCTCCGTTTATTCTGATTCGACTGTAATTCTTGGCGGTATTAGTTTATACACAACCGGTGTTGCACCCCGGATGGCAAAATTGACTGGCAAGAGTTCGGGTGAGCGTAACAAATCTTCAAAGTTCATTTGAAAATGCCTTTTTTGGTCAATATTTGTGCTTTCCCACCCGGAGAAATGAATTATCTTCGATCGTGACCTATAACTACATCATCATCGGGGCCGGCTCCGCAGGCTGTGTTCTGGCCAATCGTCTCAGCGAAGACCCTGGAAAATCTGTTCTCCTTATTGAAGCGGGTGGCAAAGACAGGCATCCAATGATCCACTTGCCAGGGGGCTACATGAAACTTCATCACAGTTCAGTCGATTGGAACTGCTATTACACAGAGCCACAGCCGCACCTCAACAACCGAAGAATTTATCATCCCCGTGGAAAAGTATTGGGTGGATCGAGTTCAACCAATGCCATGGCATACATCCGCGGACAGCGTGAAGATTATGACCGGTGGGCTTCGGAAGGTTGCACTGGATGGAGTTACGATGAGGTATTACCCTTTTTCAAAAAGTCTGAGAACAACGAGCAATTCGAAAATGAATTTCACGCAAAGGGCGGACTCCTGAACGTAACACAGGCGTATTGGTATCACACCGAGTTGGGTCAGGCATTTATAAAAGCATGTGCTGAAAAAGGAATTCCTCTTAACAACGATGTTAACGGTGCGCAACAGGAAGGGGTCGGATGGTTTCAGTACACGATGAAGGAATCAAAGCGTATGAGTGCCGCAAAAGCATTTTTGGTACCTGCATTGACCCGGAAAAATCTCACTGTGATGACAGGCGTCCAATGCAAGCGCATTGTCATTGAAAATGACCGGGCCACGGGCGTAGAATTTATGACAGGAGAAAACAACACACTCCTGGCTCACGCAACAAAGGAAATTATTTTAAGCGCAGGTACATTTGAGTCGCCGAAATTGTTGTTACTGTCCGGCATTGGTGCAAAAGATGGATTGTACCAACACGGTATCGAATTGAAAAAAGATTTGCCGGGCGTCGGAAAAAATCTGCAAGACCATCTTTTCTATCCGGTCAGCAGTTTGTGCAGCAAACCTATCAGCAACAATCACTACTTACCGCTTCACCGGCAAGCTCTCGAGACGGTAAAATATCTTTTCACGAAAAGTGGTCCGCTTTCGATTGGCCCATTGGAAGCTGTGGCGTTCATAAAATCCTCACCTGCAGCGGCCACTCCCGATATCCAATTCCAATTTACCCCTACCAATTCCGGAGACGAGAAAGTTGTGGACATGTACAACCTGAATACTTTTCCGAAAACTGACGGCTATACGATTCTGCCCTCCCAGGTGCGTCCGACCAGCAGAGGCTATGTCGGCCTGCGGAACACAAATCCCTTCGATCCACCGGTCATTGATCCAAACTATTTGTCGGAGGACGAAGACAAGAAAATTTTAATTCAAGGTGGCAAGCGAGCATTCGAAGTTCTGGAAGCAAAGGCTTTTGAATCATTGCGCGTACGCACACACTTGCCGGCGGTTCACTCTTCGGATGACGAGTGGCTTCACTACATCCAACACGTGGCGGAGTGTGTGTATCATCCGGTAGGAACTTGCAAAATGGGAGTAGATGAAATGGCTGTGGTGGATCCTGAACTTCGCGTGAGGGGAATCGAAAGCTTGCGCGTGGTGGATGCCTCCATCATGCCATCCATTTGCAGCGGCAATACCAATGCACCTACTATTATGATTGCGGAAAAGGCATGTTCACTCCTCTTATAATAGTAAGAGAGTTGAGAATAGAAGGACTCCTCAATTCTCAACTTCCCATTCTGAACTGTCTTTTAATTATCTTTCCCGCATGCTCCTCGCCTTCGATATCGGTAACAGTGACATTACCATGGGTTTGTGGAATGGGAACTCCTGGCAGGTGTGGCGGATACCCTCGCGGACCGATCAACCTGAACTTTTCTATGGAATAAAAGTCCGCGACTACTTTTTAGAAGCCGCCCTGACCGTAGAGCAAGTGGAGGTCATTGTGGTAAGCAGCGTGGTGCCTGGACTGACTGACAAAGTAAAAAACGTGGTCCGGTCTCTTTTCAGACGGGAGCCGATCATGCTTGGTCCGGGGGTTTATGAAAAATTACCGATTGAAGTTTTGAATCCGTACGAAATTGGGTCCGACCTGGTGGCCAATGCAACGGCAGCTTATTTTAAATTAAAGCAAACCTGCATTGTGGTGGATTTTGGAACAGCCCTTACGTTCACGACTGTTTCGGGAGAAGGAAAAATTTTAGGCGTATCGATCGTACCCGGTTTGCGCACGGCGGTGCGTGCTCTTTCGCAAAACACCGCCAAACTTTTTGATGTACCATTGGAGATGCCAACGTCTGCATTGGGTCGAAATACTGTAACCGCTATCCAATCCGGCATCGTCATTGGCTATGAAGGGCTGGTAAAGGGTTTGGTGCAGTCAATACGGCAGGAACTAAAAATTGAATGTCCTGCAATCGCGACCGGCGGGCTTTCGTTTGTCATTACTTCGCTGAAAGGATTTTTTCAGATTGTAGACCCCTTGCTTACACTGGATGGCTTACGGATTATCGGTGAGCTGGTTAATGAGAAAAGAAGTTGAAAATCGAGAAGTTGAGGGGTTGGGAAGTTTTTCCATTCTCAACTTCTGGATTCACAACTCCTCAGTTCTCAACTTCCAATTATCTGTTGTAACTTAGCATGAGATACACCATGAAGGCTACCGGCTTATTTTTCATCTGGGCCCTGTTATTGTACTCATGCAAAGAGGTGTCTTTCCGCGAGCCCCAGCCGGCGGAAGTGCCGGCTTTGACAGAAGTACCTAAATCTTTGCGGGGCAGTTTTGTTGGTTTGGATGACCAGGGAAAGGACACGGACACACTCATCATTGAGCCGTGGGGATATCATTTTAAAGATGCGAAAGACAACGACTGGTTGGGTCGCGGAGTGATCAGCGATTCATTGGTAATAAAATTCTATGAGCGTTACTGCTTCGTTAATTTTCGTTCGGGAGACCAATGGGTGCTGCGGATAATCAAACAAAAACCTTCGGGTGATATTGCTTTCCTGTCGCTCAACGTGTCGGATGATGCAAAACGAAAAGTTATACTGAAAAAACTTTCTAAAAAATTTCCCGTCAAGGAGGTACAACGAAAAGACGATACGTTTTACCAGATTGCGCCGACCAAAGAGCAGCTCATTCAATTGATTAAGGATGGATTTTTTACAGGCAATGATTTATCAAAAGTTAAATGAATAGAAGATGAGAATCGAGAAGCTGAAGAGTTGAGAAGGTCAACAAGAAACATTCTATTTCCGACTTCTCAATTTCCCAATTCTCAACTCCTCCATTCTCAACTTCTCAATTCTAATTATTTTTCTTCTTCTTCAGTAAATTCTGAAGTTTGTTTTGCAACATGTCTTTCACCGGCTCTTGCGCGATACTGTCCTTCTTAATTT
This sequence comes from Cyclobacteriaceae bacterium, assembly GCA_025350305.1. Lineage (GTDB taxonomy): Bacteria > Bacteroidota > Bacteroidia > Cytophagales > Cyclobacteriaceae > ELB16-189. Next base: position 35,320 of record JANXYC010000240.1, read on the forward strand.
TCGTGCTATCGTTTTTGATTTTTACCGAGTCCGTTTTCGCACCGCTTAAAATATTTTTCAGCACGTCCTCCGGCTTGGCGCCTTCTGAGAGTTGTTTCAATGCTTCCTTTTTCTTCTCCTCTGCGAGATTGCCCAACGCTTCCTTTACTTGTTCCTTTTGCTGAGACGTCACCAGGCTTGTCTTGGGATCTTTGAATGTTCCACCTACACCGATCGTTACTGGAATCTTGTCGGTTGCATTATTGCTGCCCGTATGTTGATTTAGAAATCCCTGCAACTGCGATCCGATCTGCCCGGCAGGTACCATCATTTTCAGAGAATAATCGATCGACTGGTCAAGTCCCGTACTTCCTGCAACTGTCGTGGCATAGTTTCCAAACTTCACATCAAAAGGTTTCACAATCAACCGTCCGTTGCTGATACTCACAGACAATAGCACATCTTTCAATGTCACTTGTTCGGAATTATCCAACTTGGTCAGTGAAGCAATTCCTTTCAACAGTTTCGATTGCGTAAGTGTTGCTTCAGCGATTTTAACGATGCCGTTCATATTCACTGTAGCGGGGTTGGGCATCATACTCCTGGTTAGCAGGCCATTGATTTTAAAGTCAGATGAAAAATTTCCATTCACCAAACCTGCAATCGGCACGTACGTCTTTACCAGTGAAAATGAAGTGGCTGCTTGTTGGATAGAAAGATTTTCAATTTTCACATCCAGGTCATATTTTGGGTGCTTGATGTCTTTCGGATTATAAGACCCGTTTACCGCAAAACCTCCACCCAACATGTTAAATTTCAACCCGCTTAGGTTGGCGATGCCGTCTTTTAATATCACATCACCGGTGGCATTGCTAATGGTGTAATCCATCATCTTAACAGTAGCAATAGCCGATTTCAAGGTGAAATCAATATTCTGTGGAATTGGAATCACCCCAAACGAAGCTGTATCGGCCTTAGTCTTTGTGCCCGAATCGGTCATGAATTCATTCAGATCAAATAATTTGGAATTGAATTTGACTGTGCCTTTAATGACTTCTTTGTTAACCACGTAGCCAATGTAGTTAGTCACGATGCCACTGACGCTGAAATCACTTTTGCCAACAGTCCCGTCCATACGGGTGAGTTCAATTTTTTGTGGATCGAACGATGCATCGGCCTGCGCAAGCGTAACGGGAGGAAGATCCTTTGTCACGTATTTGAAATCACGCAGGGAAGCGGTGCCGCTGGTAGGAAGTTTGTTGTAACGTTTTGCAGTCACATCCGACATTTTTCCCCTGGTCTGGATATCGGCTTTCACTTTGCCGGCAAGGGTCATGCCTTTCAACGGAAATATTTTGGTCATCTTCTCAAGATCTACGCCCCCCTTGGCTTTGATGTCCCAGGTGTAGTCGTCCAGGTTTTGTACAATCATACTTGCGTTGAGTTGCTCACCGTCGAGCATCATAGAAAAATCATTTACAGCAATGACGGTCTCAGCCATCTTGCCAGACATATTTTTTACCGTGGCATACATTTTCAACTCTTGCAAGGGTACTGGAAACTTGGATGACTTCACATAGCCATCCGCCAGCGACATTGTAACATCCAGGGCAGGAATAATCTTCTTCAGGCTGTCATAGACACCTTTGGCTGAGGCATCTATAGAATAGGTCCCTTTCATCTCAAGGCCTTCCATTGGAAACATCTTGTTGAGTTCGGTAAGGTTGAGTTTTGCTTTCAAATTCCCGTCCATCCGGTAGTCTCGTAAATTCTGAATCAAAATCCTGGCATCGACCGGATTTGAGCCAAAATCAAGGTGAAGTTTTTTTAGGTCCACCAGCGTGTTGTTTATCACCCCATCCTTATTATCAACCAGAAGATCCATGTTGATGTTATTAACGGCCGCAGGCAAATCAGGATATTTAAACATCGCATCTTTCACCTTGAGATCAAGATTGAATGCTGGCATCTGCTTCCCGCTGTACGTTCCTTTCACAAATCCTGCAAACATGAGATCACCTTTGGTTTCTATTTTCTTAAAATCTTTGGTGTACATCCCAGGGATGATCGAGAGAAGGCTTTTAAACGTATTCTCCGGACTTTTGAATGAAATGTCCATTCCGAAATTATCAGGGTTCATTTTGAACCAGCCGTCAAAGCTTATGACAAAGTCATTAATCTTTGCCGTGTTTTTTCTGAAGGTATACTTGGTGATGTTCTCGCTGATGGAAATTACCGCATCGATTTCAGCACGCTTGTTGGTCAGAAACTGCATCGTGCCCATCGATGTGTTCACCGTATCAGCGACCGTGTGCGTGGTTAAATCAAATACGTCCTGCGTAAAATCTCCGCTGCCCGTGTGATTCAATCCTTTCAGGGATAAAAAGTAGGGTATCGATTTGTCATCATAGGTCAATTCTCCGTCGATGACTTCCCAGTGATCAATTCCAAAAGAGAACTTACCGGGCTCCGCTGAAGTTTTGATGGTGTCGCTGGGCGGAAAGGTAATATTATAATTTGCCCGTCCGTCTGGCCGCACTTTTGCACTGATCTGAGGCTTCACCAATGTGATGCCTTTCAACCGTAGTTGGTCACCAAACAAAATATCTTTCAGGTTTACCTCGATTTCAATGCGGTTGACTACAAACAAATGTTCACCCTCAAAAGGGGCCCGGTTAAAGACTCCCAACTCCTTGATCTCAGCGGTGATGTTGGGAAAATGCCTGAAAACGGACAAGCTGAAATTGTTTACATCGAATACAACATCAGCATTCACATTTTTCGCGATAGCTTTATCAATGGCCGCCTTGATGTTATCCTTGAAAACAATGGGGAGGACCATAGCAGCCCCCACCAGCACCGCAAAAAAAATCAGCAGGCCAATTAAAATCCGTTTTACAATTTTCATTTTCATTTGTTTTAAACCCAGGTCAATCACATTAAAATCATGCCATTACATTGGTTCCATCTGAGCGGAATGGAATGAGAACTTAATCTCAAAAGCAAAATTCAGGAACGCAAAACTACAAATTCCTTGCCGTACCCTTCGCGGTTGTATTTCAAATTATCGCGTTGGACTAAAGTCCATATAAGTCCAGGCCTTGTGTAACCCCAGCCCTAAGGCTTAGCGTTGCTTGCGACACTATAAAAAGGGCTTTAGCCCATAATGCTGCTTGACTGCGACGATATAAAATGCACCCAAATCGGGCAAATCGGGGGGCTGTCGGTTAAAACCACTTCAACAGCACATCAACGATCTTTTTCATTTTTTCTGTGTAGGGTGGATGAAGTAAATAGGGTGCGGCCCACCCGCTCTTTTGGCGGAGAACGGGCTTTTCATTGGAAAATGCCTGGAAGCCATAATATCCATGCGACTTACCAATGCCGCTGTTATTGACACCCCCGAAGGGAAGGTTTGGATGGGTAAATTGCAAAACGCATTCATTTATGCACACCCCGCCCGCCGAGGTATTTTGAAGAATGTATTCGCGAAAAGCGTGTTGATTACTGAAAATGTACAAGGCCAGTGGCTTGGGTCGGCTGTTCACTTGCTGTATAACTTCCTCCTTGTCCTTAAATGTCAACACGGGCAATACGGGGCCAAAGATTTCTTCGTCCAGTATTTTTGCCCCGGCCGGCACATCCGAGAGAATTACCGGCGCCATAAAGTTTGTCCGCTCATTGATGGGTCCCAGTGTCTCCGGCTTGGCCCCACGCTCCACCGCGTCTTTCAGCAAGTCGTGAACACGATGAAAATGTTTTGAATTAATAATGCGCGCATAATGCACCGAGGTTTCGTCTACAGGTTTTCCTTCACCAAAAATAAGTTGGATCTCTTTTTTCAGATGTTCTACAAATTTTTGTTTTACCGACTCTTCAATGAGTATATAATCGGGTGCGATGCAGGTTTGTCCGTTGTTGAAAAATTTTCCAAAGGCAATTCGTTTGGCCGCATCTTTCAGGTTCGCTGAAGCATCAACGATGGTGGGTGATTTACCACCCAGTTCCAGCGTAACAGAAGCGAGATAATGTGAGGCTGCTTTCATTACCACTTTCCCAACCGCCGGGCTCCCGGTAAAAAATATATGATCAAATGGTAACGCCAATAATGATTGCGAAATATCTACACCTCCTTCGATAACCGTCACCACCTCTGCATCAAAAATTTCCAAGGCCATCTCCTTCAATAACCTTGATGTATGCGGTGTCATCTCTGAAGGCTTGACGATGGCGGTATTTCCTGCGGCGAGACACGATACCAACGGACCGACGCACAGGTTAAAGGGAAAATTCCAGGGCGCCACAATCAGGCAAACGCCCTTTGGTTCATAGCGTATTTCCGATCGGGTGCCGATATAGGAAAATGTAGCATCAATCTTTTTAGGACGGGCCCACTCGTCCAGATGTTTTAATGTGTGTCGTAATTCCGTAAGAACTGGATAAATCTCTGATGTATCAACCTCCAGGAGGGGTTTATGAAAATCGTCATGCACTGCATTCTTGATCCTTTCACGGTTGGCATAGACCCATGTCTCCAACTTCCGCAGCCTGACGATTCTCTCTTTTAGGGACTCTTTCCGGAGAGAAAGACTTCTTGCCTTTTGCTTCTCAAAGACTTGCGTCAGAGGTAAGATAGTAGCCATTTCCACTGTGATTTCTATCATTTTTGACATGGACATTAAAATTAGACCTTTTCAAAACATCTGCCTAATGTTACCCGAATGTTAAGGATTTTTGATTTGTGTTACCTGTATGTTAATTTCATTACTCATTTGTTAACAATTGAATTGAAACCGCTCTCTATTCTGCTTCTCATGCTGGTCAGTTTTGCGGTGCGTTCGCAAGGTGAACTTGATGCGTTATTGGCAACTACAGCGGATGGAGCCTCCAGAAAAGTGCAAGCTAAAGAGCAACTTAAAAAGTTTGTTGAGCCATTGACAACTTCGGGATTATCGGAACAAAAACTTCTTCGCAAAACGTTTCGTCGGCTCCATTCAACCCTTCTGAAAAAATATGAGGCCTACTCAGATTTTGATGAAATTTTTACAACCGGACGATATGATTGTCTGACAGCCACCGCCCTTTTCAGCCAAGTACTCAATCAATTGAATTTTTCATACAAGATCATCGAAACGAACTATCACATTTTCCTGCTAGTTCAAACGGCAAACGGAGAAGTCCTTTTGGAGACTACGGATCGCTTTGGCGGATTTGTAACAGACAAGGAGACGATTGCTCAACGCACGAGTGACTACAAGAATGCCTTGACGGTCGATAACTCCAGGCGTTTTTTTTATCGCTACTCATTTAATTTATATCAGAATCTTTCCCCTGAAAAACTTACGGGCCTTTTGTATTTCAATCAAGCGGTGAAAGCCTACAATCGTCATGAGTGGTTGTCCAGTGCAATATTATTGCAGAAGGCGAACGCCGTATATGTTTCTCCCCGATGTGAAGCGCTTGGCTCGATTCTAGTAAAGACCGTATTAGAAGGTTCGCTTGAAGAAAAGGCAAAGTCTGATTGTCTGGTTCATCTCAAAAATTTCTGGATAAAGAAATCGGAGACGGTCGCCTCCAATTAATTTTCAAGAATCCTTGCCTCCACCCTTCTGTTGAGCTTGTGAGCTTGCTCGTTGTTATCCATACTTAACGGCAGCGCGCCACCAAAGGCTTTTGTCTTGACCTTATTCTTTGCAACGCCCCTTTTCAGGAGATAGTCGCGCACCGCATCAACACGTTGTTGTGAAAGTTTGAGGTTCATTTTTGCATCTCCCCGTGTGTCGGTGTGACCTTCGAGCTGAATGACCATTTTAGGATTGGTGTGCAGCATTTCTGCAACTGTGTTTAATTCAGGGTACGACTCTGGGCTGATGACAGATGAACGCTGTTGAAAAATCAAGGCATCCAGACGCATGACCTTTCCCACGGTATGTGTCGTTTCTGCTGTCTTGGCGGCTGATGCAGGCAGCCCCAATGCGATATCTTGAATAACTTTTCGGTCAGCATTCGCGGACGCGGGATCAAGCATGTACTTGGCAGGCGAAAATCCAGGTGCTTCAACCGTGATGGAATACTTCTCATTGTCATAGAGTGGAAAAGAAAAACTGTTACCACTCAGCATACCTACCTTGTTTCCATAGGGCAAGCTTTGGTAGGAGATCTTCGCTACTACGGGTTCTTTCGTTTCGTAGTTGAAAATTTTCCCGGTTGCATAAATAAGCGTGTCTTTTTGCTGCGCCATCGAAGCAAACGACATTAGCGCACCAACCAGCATCAGTACGTTAATTTTTTTCATCTCATTTTACGGTTTAATGACTTTAAATTCAACACGTCTGTTCTTCTTTCTACCAGGAGGCGTGTCGTTCGATTCAATTGGTTTAGTCTCCCCGAAGAACACCGTGGTGATTCGGCCAGTTTCAATACCTTTATCGACCAGGTAGTTGGATACAGATTTTGCGCGCTGCTCGGATAACTTCATGTTGTAATCATCCGGTCCGGTCGCATCTGCGTGTCCGGCGATTTCTACTGTCATTCCGCTTTTTTGTTTCATTAAACCGACAATGCGATTAAGCTCCGGGAATGATTCCGGCTTAAGCACCGCCTTATTATAATCAAAAAAGATGTTATTTAACGGAATGACCACATCCGGTTCAATAGCGGTAACTTCAATCGGAGCCAATCGGATGTCCACCGTCTCAACCGCACCATCTTTGGTGGCGTGGGTCAGGTCAAGATTCTGGTTGACCGAAAGGTGCCCGTCAGCTTCTGCGCGAACACCATACTTTTGTCCGCCGGGTAAATGAATTTCGTACTCGCCAGTTTCAGGATTTGAATAAACAATGCCGACTTCTTTTCCATCCGGCAGACGCTCGTAGATAATTTTTGCCCCAATCGGCTTTCCGGTCTTTCCATCAATAAGTTTTCCACGTACGATGACCACCGGTTCGGGGTTCTTGTAAATCGGCAGTTTCACACGGAAGATATCAGCGTTATCTTCTGTTATGCCTCTGGAGTAATAGGCAAACTCACTGGTAGATGGGATGTTAAAAAAGAGGTCGTCCAATTTAGAATTGATATCGGGGCCCATGTTTTGAGGTTCTGACCAGTTGGTCCAGGTGTCATCCAGTCGCTTGGTCATGTACACATCAGACCCTCCGTAACCACTGAATCCATTGGACGAGAAATACAAAGTCTTGTCATCGGAAGCAAGAAACGGAGCGGATTCTTCATTGGCAGTATTGACGACGATACCGAGGTTAAGTGGCTCTGACCACGTACTGTCAGTTTTCTGAAAGCTCACATACAAATCGCGTCCACCTTTGGAGTCCTCACGTTCAATTGACATCAGCAAGGTCTTCCTGGTATTGGCCAGAAAGTAATTTGCCTTTTCATTGAAGTTGTAATCATTTTCAATGTTAATGGCGATCGGCTTTGTCCAGCTACCATTAATGTTGGTGCTTATCGATACACCCGCAAGCATTTTGCCGTTGGGCAGGTATTTATTTCCCAACACTAGAACAGATTGTCCATCCGGAGTAGAGCCTACTGCATTGACAAAATTAGGGCCACTGTTATTGAATTTTGGGCCCATGTTTTTTGCTAATGCCCACTTCCCATCGGAGGTTAATTCTGAGTACCAGATATCTTCTTTGTCATTCACACCACCCATGTTATCGGGATGGTTTTTACGCGAGAAATAAAGCGTCTTTCCATCCGGGGAGAGCAGCGGATTTAGCTCACTATAATTGCTGTTTACATTTTTGTCCAGTTGTTCAATGACGAGGCCTTTACTTAGTAATTCAGGCAAAGAGATATCAGCAATGATGGGGATGTTAACATCGGCAATTGCCACAGCGTCAATGGAGAAATAATCGGGCAATGCTTCGCCGTCAAATTCAAGCTTAATGGCAGCAACTTTATAAGGTGTCTTTTCGACAAATACGTTCAGCATCCTTCCTTTGAGGGGAACAGGGCTTGGGTTAAAACTGTGTATCAAATGTTCTGTTCCTTTTTCATCATAGGCATATACTTTAAAAAGTGCGCTCGGATTATGCGACTCGGCAATTGCAATTTGTTCGATCTGAATCGGATTAGCATACCCCAATTTCAAAAATTCCAGGCGCTTGGGTTTATCCGGTGTCCACGCATTTGGGTTCTGACCACCCGCGGGTAATACGTTGGGTTTGCCCAGCGCCTGTTGTGCAGAATATTGGACAGGCGTCAACTCGGAGGAGAAATCAAGGACTTTAGAAGCCCATTGTACGACCTGACCGTGCCCTTGATAGCCGCATAAGAGGAAGGCCAGCAATAGGAGTAGATTTCTCTTCATTTAAGTGGTAATTGGGGTGTAAATCAAGGGATAAACATAATTAAAATTTTAAAAAGGACCGTCCCCCCGGCATGTCTTTCCACTTAAAACGGTCGCCAAAGATAGACTATAATTATTCAAGAGAGGTCTTATTGAATAACAGGAAGCCGATATGGAGCAAAACTCCCAATTGGTTTTTCTTGTCATCGTAATAATTAAGACTGAGGCTAATAGGTCCAATAGTGGAATGCAGGACAAACCCGGCCGTTCCAGCAAAATAAATTTTTGTTATTTCGTTTGTAAGCGTGGGGTCCTGGGCATTTCCTTTAACAACGGCCTCCAACGGCTTGAACAGGTATCCTTCCAGTCTGAAATCAAGATTCTTCCGCACAGAGAAAACATTGCGCCACCCGCCTGCGACAAAATTAAAAGCCCGGAACTTTTGAAGGAACAGCGTTCGGCTGTCTTGTATCGGAAGAAAGCCAGGCGCATTAATAATCGTACCCTGATAGTTGCCGAACAAGGGTTGATTAGAGAACGTGGCGTGCAAATAATACCCGGAGCTATAAAATCCTCTTCTAAAATATTGCTCCATAATCAAAGATGCCCGGACCCAGTTTCTTCTCTTATCCTCCACCGCTACATTGCGCAGCAAGGACGTTGAACCAGGCTTAAGTTCCTCATTCAAATCGAACCAATCAATGCTAAAATCATATGATTTTCCAACCGAGGCATACTGCTTCCGGTTCAAGGTATTGGTGGCTAAATGAATCCCGTACCGGCCACCGGTAAGCAGCAGTTCGTCCAGCGTGTCGGTTGAAACAAGCACATCGCTGTCAATGTATTGGTCGTTATTATTGATATAATGTGCTTGCAGGGAGACTTTCAACTGTTTGCCGACCGGGATTCCCATACTCACCCCGACCTTGCGATCAATCCGGTCCAGTATGGTCGAATTGGCTTTATTGGCAATAATATCTTTCCCCTCAATAAAATTCCAATTGTTAAATGTGGCTTCCGGTTCGATATAGAATTGGCCAAAGTTTGGAAAATCCAATCGTGCCTTGACTTGAGCGGATTTATAAAAACTGCCAGTGTAAAAACTGGCGCTGGCATGCGTGAGGATGCGATTGAAATAATAATAGTTCAATCCCAGGAAAATATTACTGATGTTGCGCGTGGCAATTACACCGCCAAAGTCTACCTGAAAATTGTTACTGGGCCGGCGGGCGAGCTGAAAATTAAAACGACGGGAAGTCTGATTAAATGAAAAGCTGGGGTATATATTTTTGAAATAATCCTCGGAAACAAGACGGTAGTACCCGGACTTGACATCGCTAAAATACAGAGGGCGTTTGCTACTCTTGAAAAATTTATTTATGTAGCGCTGTTGTGACCCATTAAATCCACTCGTTACAATATTATCCACCAAAAAGGGGTTTGTGCGATTGTTGAATCGATTACGCGCCTGCGCCACTTCTTCGCAAGTCCTTCTTGCCATTATTTTCGATTTTATTTCTGGCATCATTCGCATCGTCTCTGCATAACCGCTGTCGATCAATGCCTTTGCTTTTGAAAAATCAAAACCTGAAAATGCTTTTAGATTCGGTTGAATATAGATACCTGACGCGGGCACGTCCGCCGGATCGGACTTGTCCAGTAAAAGATAAAGAAGTGATCGCGAGATAAGTTTATCATCTTCATCCTTCGGGTATTCATCGTAAATTTTGCTCGATACATTGCAACCAATAACAACATCGGGTTGAAATTCATTTTGCGCTACATCCACAGGAAAGTTGTTGTACACACCACCGTCAAATAAATATTTCCCATCTACCCGAATAGGGTTGTAAAAGAATGGCACAGTTTGCGTGGCGCGAAGGGCATCCCCCAATACACCGCTCTTAAGAATGACTTCGTGTTGGGTAAAAATTTCAGCGGCGACCACACGCAGTGGCACAAAAAGACTATCAAAGTTTCCCTTGGCGATGGCAGAGGGTTGTGCCATTTTTTCTGCCATCGCAAAGTTCAACGAAAGATCATTGCCGAGGCTGCTGTTCAGGTTAAAATTAAAAGTTGAATCCAGTGACAGATTCAATTTTACAAATGAAGGATGATTCTCATTTTTGTTGTAATAATAGTTGTACCCGTCTTCAAGTTGACCGTTAATCCACCGAAGAAGGTTGTCTTCCAGCATGGTCTCTTCAATCTGGTCGGGACTCATACCAGCAGCATAGCAACCCGCGATGATCCCGCCCATTGATGTCCCCACTACGTAATCGATAGGAATTTCATTTTCTTCCAACGCCTTGAGCATACCGATGTGCGCCATGCCTTTGGCAGCACCTCCGCTCATCACCACAGCCACCTTTTGTGCATGGGCGGACCAACCAACTACGATTAGTAAAGTAAAAACGAGGGTCCTCATATCGCTACTCTTCCACTAAAACTAGGGCAAATTATCAGAAGTAGCGAGAAAATTAATGACTCAGTTCCTTGCCATGATAATGGGCGGTTCAGGAAGTTGTATAAGATCGAGCCTTTTGATGACCCGTTTTTTGGCTTCTTCAAACTGCTCAATAAAATTTTTAGTGATGGGCTCTGATGGCGGAAGTTCAACTTTCAAAGCATCCACCTGAACCCCATTTTGCCAGAAGCTATAGTGAACATGGGGACCTGTTGACAGGCCTGTGCTGCCAACAAATCCAATAGTTTCACCTTGTCTCACTTTGATACCGGGCCTCATGCCTGCTGCAATCTTTGACATATGAAGGTACTGCGTGGTGTACACACTGTTATGCCGCACTTTAACATAGTTCCCGTTGTTGCCTTTATACTGCGCCTCTAAAACAATGCCGTCACCCACCGTTCGAATAGGGGTACCGGTTGGGGCAGCAAAGTCAGTGCCGAGGTGAGGGCGATAGATTTTCTGTGCGGGATGAAACCGGTTCAGCGTATAGCGGGAACTGATCCGGGTAAATTCAAGTGGATATTTTAGCAAGGCCTTTTTTAAGCTTTTCCCTTCATTATCAAAATAGTTAAGTCCATCACCCTGATCAAAAGGAACTCCATAATAGGGATGATTAAAGTGTTCGAAATAAACACCCAATATCTTCCCGATTGCGACGGGCAGCCCCTCTACCTGCTGTTCTTCATAAAAAAGTTTGAAACGATCTCCCTTTTGCAAGTGTTGAAAGTCCACTTGCCAGGCAAAAATATCCACGAAACGGTTCGTCAGCTCATGGGAGATCCCCAATGCCTCAATGGTTTCAGAAAGGCTTGAGCCGATGACACCGGCTACTTCTTTTTCAAGTGTGATCACTTCCCGGTGGAAGGCCTCAACGCGCATGGAATCTTTTAAGTGAAAAACGAAGTAGTCAATTGGATTGGCCTCATATACCAATGCACGAACGGATTTGAGTGAATCGTGCTCCGCAATAACTGTGTATTTCTTATTCGTTGTAATTTTCCGGAAGTCAAACGTCTGCCGAGGGAGGAGGCTCAGTTGTTGCTGAATCCGGGCAGGCACATGATATCCCTGGAGGAGATCAGAAAAACGCTGATTCCGTTTGACAACATCTTCTACAATATGTAAATCATTGACCTCCATTCCATACAACAAGACGGGCTTGATGATTTCCTTTTCTTCGTGTTGAACAGTGTCTACCGCGAAATCACCTTGACTGACAGAGGAAGACGAAACCCGGTGCAGTGAAAAATATCCTGTTGCCAACAAAGCACTCCCCGCTACACAACCAGTAATAATCTTTTTCCAGAACTTCACGACGACGAGTTAAAAATGTTTATATATTGAACTTGAAAACAAAGTTACAAAGAATGGATCATTTTAGTTCCGGGGGAACGATGGACCCGACTCCTTAACGAGCAAAAATCAAAAGATTATCAGTACAGCTCCTTATATTTTTTCTTGCCTCTTTCTAATAACGCTACAAACTTTTCCACACTGCGGTCATAGGCATACGGCCAGGCTAACACGCGTTCATCTTTACCCACTAATACGTAGAATGGCTGCGCATTATTTTCAAGCCTGGTGATCTGCAAATCAGCATTCTGCTTGCCAATAGACTTCTTAACTTTTGAATCATACTTGGAAGTGAACCATTCTGACTCAGGTAATTCCGTTTTATCATCAACATATAAGGCCACTACCACAAAATCATCCCGCAATCGCTGCAGCACCTGAGGATCGCTCCATACTACGGCTTCCATCTCACGGCAGTTCGTGCAGCCATGACCAGTAAAGTCGATAAAAAGCGGTTTATTTTGTTGACGTGCGCAAGCGAGTGCTTGCTTATAGTCAAAATAGCCTTGCAACCCGTGCGGTAAGTGTAAAAAGTCGGCGTACTTAGGTTCATCACATACTTCATTGCTTTTCAGACCCCGGGTCATCGATACCAGGTCGAAGTCATTGGTGTAGGTAGGAGGCAGATATCCCGCGAGCATTTTCAACGGAGCTCCCCACAAACCAGGAACCAGATATATCACAAAAGAAAACGTAGCGATAGCGAGCATTAACCTCGGGACGGTTACACTTTCTACTGGGCTGTCGTTGAGCATTTTTATTTTGCCAAGAAAGTAGGCTCCCAGCAGTCCAAAAATCACCACCCAGATGGCAATATTCACATCACGGTCAAGCAAACCCCAGTGATATGCCTGGTCAGCAATGCTGAGAAATTTCAAACATAGTGCGAGTTCCAAAAAGCCCAGCGTCACTTTAACAGAATTCAACCACCCTCCTGACTTGGGCAGGCTTTTTATCCATTCAGGAAAAATGGCAAACAGTGTAAAGGGTATGCCAAAGGCCAACGAATAAAAAAACATCGAGAGAACAGGCTTGAGAATTTCTCCCTGTGCCGTCAGAAACAACACACTTCCCACAATGGGTACGGTACAACTGAATGAAACCAATACCAGCGTTGCTGCCATAAAAAATATTCCCACAAGGCCGCCTTTCTCAGCCTGGCGGTCGGCCTTGTTCACCAATTGGTAAGGTGCATTGATTTCGAACAGACCGAAAAAGGAAAGGGCGAACACAATGAAGATGACAAAAACAAAAAGATTGGGCGCCCAATGAGTAGCCAGCGCATTCAGGCCATCGGTACCAAGCGCGACCGCAAAAAGCGTCCCGGCCGATGTATAAATCACCACAATGGAAAGACCAAAAATTAAGGCATTCTTAATGCCCTGGCTTCTTGATTGGTTGTCCTTTAAGAAGAATGTAACCGTCATCGGGATCATCGGAAACACACACGGAGTAATTAATGAAGTAAGCCCTACTACAAATGCGAAGATCAGATAGCCCAACAGCGATTCCCGACTGAGACTGGAGGCGCCTTCCAGAATTGATTTGTCGAGTGTGGGACCGTGTACTGGGCCCTGGGTGCTGGGTCCTGGGTCCTGGAGATTCGCCGTGGTTGATTGGATTGAGTCCTTTTTTGGAAAATAGTTTTGTGATTGTTTTTCTCCGCCTTGAACTTTGATGTTATTAAAGGAGAACTCTTCATTGAAGGGAATGCATTTTCCATCCACATCACTGCATACCTGGTATTCATAGTCACCTTGCACCGTAAGATCCGCCTTCAGAATTTTTATTTTTTGACGAAACTCCCCCGTGCCCTTAAAGATTTTTACATAGCATTCAGAGGCGCCATCAAAGATGGCATCGTGCTTGTCAATGGGATTGACCGCCTGAAGTTTGCCAATCAGCCGATAGCTTGGATGCATTTTAAAATTGATGGTTGTTCTGATTGGTCCATCTTCACAAGGGAACTCACTGGAATACAAGTACCAGTTCTTCTCGATAGACACATTGAATACAAGTTCAATCTCATCACCATTTTTTGGAGAAGGATTGGAAACCGAATATGTCCACTTGGCTGGCGTCAGAATTTGGCCAAAGGACAAAAATCCGGTGAACCAGAAAAACAAAAGGGCTACAGATCGCATTTTAGTTCATTAAACGGGCACTAAGTTAACGCAAGTGGTGCCAAAATCGTTGACCCTGCTTTTGTCATCGTCATATTTATGCTTCCGCGGGTCAACAAATAATTATGTAATTTCGTCACAAAGCATGGTTCGAAGATTAGCCGATTACGTTCTTAACATTAAAAACCAATAAAAATCAAATAATATGAAGTTGAAATCTGTCCTAACAGCAGTAGCCCTCTTGTGCTTTGTGAGTACCCAGGCACAAACAGCCAAAACACCTACCGTCGATGAAATCCTGGCCAAGTACTTTGAGACCACTGGTGGCATCGAGAAGTGGAAAGCGCTTAAATCTTTCACTCAAACGGGCAAAGCCAACCAACAGGGGCAGGAGTTCCCGCTTACAGTGTATGCCAAAGCTCCCAATAAAATTAAAATCGTGTTGAATATTCAGGGTACTGAGTTAGTGCCTCAAGCCTACGATGGCACAACTGCCTGGATGCTGAATCCATTTGGGGGTGGGAAGGATCCAGTAAAAATGGATGATGAAATGGCCAAGGAAATTAAAGATGAAGAATTTGAGGATGATTTTATTGACTACAATAAGAAAGGTCATGAAGCAACTTTGGAAGGAACCGAAGAAATCGATGGGGTGAAATGTTATAAAATTAAGTTGGTCCGTAACAAGAACAATCCTAAAGAGGACATTACGGAGGTCCATTATTTTGATTCTGAAAACTTCGTGCCCATTTGCCAAGTGACCTATACGCGTAGTGGTCCGAGCAAAGGTACCGAGCAACGGGCTTACCTAAGCGATTACCAGGAAGTGAATGGTCTCATGTTTCCGTTCTCAACAGAAATAAAAACCAACGGGCAAACGCAGGCCAAGCTGATTATAGAAAAGATCGCGACCAATGATATTACAGATGACAGTATTTTTACCTTTCCTAAGAAGTAAACTTTAAAATAATTGAAAGAGACTGCACCTGTGGTCTCTTTTTATTTTACCCAACATCCATGAAAAATAAAATACTCTTTTTAATCTTCTTCACTTTTTTTGCTAGCGCCTCAAGTGCACAAACAGAAATGTCAGGCAAGTCGTTATTGGGCGGCTTACGGGCTCGGCATATTGGTCCGGCTACGATGAGTGGACGTATTGCCGACATTGAGGTTGTTAACCGCAAGTCAACCATCATCTATGTCGGCACGGCAGGCGGTGGCGTGTGGAAATCAGTGAGCGCAGGTGCCAACTTCCGGCCTGTGTTTGATGACTACACGATGTCCATTGGAAAAGTAACTCTGGATCAAAACCATCCTGACACGGTGTGGGTCGGAACGGGTGAGCCCTGGGTACGCAACAGTGTTGGTATTGGCACCGGACTTTACAAAACAGTAAATGGTGGTACTTCCTGGGATTTTATGGGACTAAAAGACTCGGAACACATCAGCGACATCATCATCCATCCAAAAGACGGTAACACCGTTTATGTCGGCGCACAAGGTCATCTCTGGAATGCCAATGCGGAACGTGGTGTATTCAAAACCACCGATGGCGGCAAGACCTGGAACAAGGTTTTATATATCGATGAAAATACAGGCTGTGCAGATCTGGAAATCGATCCGAAGAATCCAAACATCCTTTACGCTGCGATGTGGAGTCACCGCCGATATCCAGATTTCTTTGATTCAGGATTTACCGGTACCAGCGGACTTTATAAGAGCACCGATGGAGGAACTACCTGGAATAAAATTCACAACGGCTTACCAAAAACAACATTGGGGCGCATCGGAATCGCCGCAGCTCCTTCCAATCCCAACGTTCTCTATGCCAGTGTGGAGGCAAAAGATCAAAAAGGATTATTCAAGTCTACGGATGCCGGGGCCAACTGGAAATTGGTTAACAGCGATTTCAACAATGGTGTGCGTCCGTTTTATTTTTCACGCATTGTCGTTGATCCCAAGTATGACAGTATTTTGGTGAAGTGTGCTTTCACACCCATTATCAGCACGGATGGCGGAAAGAAATTCAGGGCGATTGGAAGTGTACACTCCGATGTGCATGCCGCCTGGATTGATCCGCATAACTCAAATCACATCTTACTCGGAACAGATGGTGGCGTTTACGAGTCCCTGGACCAGGCTTACACATTCAAGATGTGGATGAATCTTCCTGTCGGCCAATTTTATCACGTCGCGGTTGACAATCAAACACCTTTCAATGTGTATGGTGGATTGCAAGACAACGGCTCCTGGTTCGGCCCATCGCAAAAGCCCGGTGGAATTACAAACAAAGATTGGAACGTGACCTATGGAGGAGATGGCTTCTGGTCTTTCCCACATCCCACCGACAATGATATTGTGTATGCCGAGTATCAGGGTGGTCACATGGGACGCTACAATAAGAAGACCGGGATCGCAAAAGATATCAAACCGTACCCAGAAAAAGACGGGCCAAAACTTCGCTTTAACTGGAATACGCCCATCGTTCAAAGCCCTAACAAATCTGACCGGATTTATGCAGGCGCACAATTCCTGTTTATGTCTGAAGACAAAGGAGACACCTGGAAACGGATTTCGCCTGACTTGACAAGCAATGACCCCAAACGCCAACGCCAAAGTCTTACCGGTGGTTTATCTATTGATAACTCGTCAGCTGAAAATAACACGACAATTTATTACATCGCCGAATCCCCAAAGGATGAAAAAGTGGTGTGGGCAGGAACGGATGATGGCTATTTGCAGGTGACCGAGAACCAGGGAGGCGCGTGGACGAACGTAACAAAGAACATGATCGGCTTGCCTGCAGGCAACTGGTGTTCCTCCATTGAGGCGGGCCACTTCGATCGCAATACGGCGTATGTTTCCTTTGACAATCACCGCAATGGTGACATGAAATCCTATATATACAAGACTACCGATATGGGTAAAACATTCTCTTCCATTGTCACGCCTGACTTAGATGGTAATGTTTTTATCATTCGTGAAGACCGCGTCAATCCTAACTTGCTCTATGCCGGCACTGAATTTGGACTTTATATTTCCATTGATGGCGGCAAAAAATGGTCGCGTTTTGAAAATAACGTCCCTAAAACTGCAGTGTACGATATCACGGTGCATCCAAAGGAAGATGCGATCGTGCTCGCCACACATGGACGCGCCCTGATGATCATTGACGACATATCACCGCTCCGCCAATTAACCGCGGAAGTAATGACCAAGCCTATTCACTTCTTTGATCTAAAACCCACCGTGCTGAATGACCCCGGTGCGGGTGGCAACTGGTTTGGTGGTGATGGAAACTATTCGGGTGAAAATCCGAGCAGCGTGGCTAAGATTGTGTACTTTATGAGCAAGCGTCACACATTTGGTAAAATGGCCATCGAAGTGTACGATCAAAATGGGACGTTACTGCGCGAGTTACCGGCTGGCAAGAGTGCTGGCATCAATGTGGTGGAGATGACCGCTACACTGGAGAAGCCAAAGGCAGCCCCGTCCGAAAATCCACAAGCTATGTTCGGTACGCTCAATGGACCGAATCTGCCTGCTGGTACTTATAAAGTGAAAGTCATCAAGGGCAAAGATGAGTATCTCACTAGTTTCATGTTAAAGTATCCGGACAAATCACCTTACACGGCTGAAGACCGGAAAGTCCAGCAGGAAACCACGATGCAACTTTATAAACAAACAGAACACTTGGCTTACATCTATGCCGCCCAGGATGGAATGGCAAAACAGGCAAAGAATGTAGTGCAGAAAAATCCCAAGATGGGCAAGCTTGTCAATCCTTTCATTAAGGAAGTAGAAGATCAAAACAATGCGTTGGTTTTCCGTGGTGGTGACTTCTACATCAACACGGAGGAAAAACTGGCTGAACAGATCTCCGAACTTTATGGGCAGGTGACCAGCTATCCGGGCAAGCCGGGCAATGCTCAAATTGAACGGGTAGGAAGTCTGGATGAAGAATTGAAGAGAGCCAGTCAGAAATTTGAACAACTGAAGAATGATAAGCTGAAGAAAATAAATTCAACGCTTACATCCGATAAGTTGTTTGAACCCATTAAGGTGTTGACGGAGGAAGAGTTTAAAAAGGGAGAAAGCGGCAGTACTATAAAACAAAAACAATTCAACATGTTGATCAATTGGAATTGATCTCGTTCCAGACACAAAACATAAACCCCGGCGTAGGCTGGGGTTTTTGCTTTCAATCAGGCTCTTCTACTAGAAATTAAAATTCTACGGTGTGACTAATGGGGGGAATGAAGAATTGGCTATCCTATCAATCTCCATTCTGTGTTACAACGCTAACGAAATGACCCATGTCGTGTAAAGAGAGAGTTTCCTGTACGGTTCCGCAAGAGGGTTCAGCGTGAAAATCTTCTTAAACCATCTTTTCAGGCCGCACCCACTCATCAAATTGCTCCGAAGTAACTAATCCCAACTCAACGGCTGCTTCGCGAAGGGTCTTGTTTTCCTTGTGCGCCTTCTTGGCAATCTTCGCGGCGTTTTCATAACCGATGTGTGTGTTGAGCGAAGTTACCAGCATCAGTGAGTTCTCCATGTGTTTCTTGATGATGGGCAAATTCGGTTCGATGCCCACGGCGCATTTATCATTAAACGAAACGCAAGCATCTCCGATTAATCGTGCTGACTGCAATACATTGGCAGCGATCACGGGCTTGAATACATTTAGTTCAAAATGACCCGATGCTCCGCCAACAGAAACCGTGACGTCATTTCCGATCACTTGTGCACAAACCATCGTCAACGCCTCTGGTTGAGTAGGGTTTACTTTGCCGGGCATAATGGAAGACCCTGGTTCATTATCAGGAATAATAATTTCACCAATACCAGAACGTGGGCCTGAACTCAGCATGCGAACGTCGTTACCGATTTTTGTGAACGAAACGGCCGCCCGTTTCAAGGCACCCGACAGTTCAACCATCGCGTCATGCGCTGCAAGCGCCTCAAATTTGTTAGGGGCCGTTACAAACGGAAACCCCGTGAGATCAGCAATTTTTTTAGCAACCAACACATCGTAACCCTTCGGCGCATTGAGGCCGGTGCCCACCGCTGTTCCTCCAAGGGCCAATTCACGTACAGCACCCAACGCATTGTTGATAGCGCGCATGCTGTTGTCAATCTGTTGAACATATCCTGAAAATTCTTGCCCAAGTGTCAGGGGAGTTGCATCCATAAAATGTGTGCGCCCGGTCTTTACGATGGACTTGAAGTCGTTGGACTTTTTTGCCAGCGTATCACGTAACTTTTTCATTCCAGGCAACGTGATCTCCATGACTTGCTTGTACGCGGCGATGTGCATGGCTGTGGGAAAGGTGTCGTTGGATGATTGTGATTTATTAACGTCATCATTCGGATGAAGGACTTTCTTTTCATCAGTAAGTTTTCCTCCCTGAAGAACATGGGCGCGGTAGGCAATCACTTCGTTAGCGTTCATGTTGCTCTGCGTACCGGATCCTGTTTGCCATATCACCAGCGGGAATTGGTCGTCTAATTTTTTGTCGATAATTTCATCGCACACCTTTGCTATCAGGTCTTTTTTATCGGCAGCAAGCACACCAAGTTCATGGTTGGCCATCGCGGCGGCTTTCTTGAGATAGGCGAAGGCGTAGATAATTTCTTTGGGCATACTTCCCTCCGGGCCGATTTTGAAATTATTGCGGGAGCGTTCCGTTTGTGCTCCCCAATATTTATCGGCGGGTACCTGGACTTCGCCCATGGTGTCCTTTTCGATGCGGTAGGTCATAAGGGTAAAAGTTTAAAGTTGAAAGCTAAAAGTTTAGAATAGTAAGCAAAAATAGGAAAGGAGGGGATTTATCCGGAAATTTTCCTGTGACAAAATGGAGTTGCCAAACTGACACCAACAAAGACTCAAAATCACAGCTTCGTTCCTTCGTAGATTCCCTTCAAAGGAAAGAACAGATCAACCGCAGGAATGGTTAATGTGTTTTCAATTGATCTATACTCTTCCAATTCCCAACGTCCTTTGCTATTGATCCGGAATACTTCTATGCTGATTGATTCTGTGTCAATCAGGATGTATTCTTTCAAAGCAGGGATGTCCCGGTACAACCGGAATTTTCCGCCACGGTCAGAATTTTTAGTGGAAGGAGATAAAATTTCAATGAGTACGGTGGGAAGTATAGCGGTATCCGCATCGATCTGGGACGGGACAATTTCCCCGCAGATAATGGAAATATCCGGATAGGTGAACAATGTGTTTTCATGGATATGGATGCGCAGGTCGCTTCCATAAGGTTTACAAGGTCGGCCTTTTAACTGTGAGCCAATGCCGATAAAAAGATTGGAGAAAATGACATTATGCCTTGCCCCGGCGCCTGCCATGGCAAAAATCTCTCCCTTGAAGTATTCGTGCTTATGCAGGGACTCTTTCTCGAACTGAAGGTATTCTTCCGCAGTTAGTTTTGATTTGTTCTGAACGACGATCGGTTCCCTGACTTCCATAGTTAAAATTAAGCAAATATTACTGCAAAAAAGGAGCGGGAATTGGCAATTTCACTCAACAGCATTTCATACACATCACGGTGAACTTGCCTTTAAAGCGTGACGTGTATTTCTCTCCGGTAAACTCGGCATCGCGTTCGCGTTTTGGCTTCCAAGTCGTCCAAACGTTTCATGAAAATGAGATACGTAATTTGTTCAATGGCTGTTAGCGGATTGGCAATACCGCCTTCCCGGAAATTCTGCCAGAGTTTATCAATGAGTGATTTTAATGTTGCGTTATTCTGTAGCATTACTTCTTCTTCTTTTTCGTTTTCTTCTTGTCAGCTTCTTTTAGCGGCAAAGCAGTTTTGGCATTGAGTGAACTCACTACTTTTTTACCTGTTCGTGCTTCCAGTTCCAATCTTGCTTTGCGCGCAACTGTGCCGCCTTGTTTGGCTACCACTTTACTTTCATCAAATGTTTTTGGATTTACCACTTCCGAGATGTCTTTGGCGGATGCCTCGGCCAGCATGTTCAAAATTAATTCGGTGTTGGTCATGTTATCCCGCAGGTTTTCTTTTTTCAAACCTTCAGGATTTTATATTCTTTCGGGGTTTTGTCAGACCATGCTTTGGTGATGATGTCTGTAAGCGTTGCGAAGTGAATGCCTTCTTTCAGTCCACGTTTTTTCCATTCGTTGGTGAGCTCTTTGCGCACCTCAATGCTTTTAAGACGTTGGTTAATCCAGTTTTCGGAATAACCAAGATTCAGGTATTGTTGTAACGCCCGGTCAATAGACAATTCGGGGTCTTGCATTTCATCCAATCTTTCGGAAGCTACTTGTGCCAACCAAAGTTTAAAGGGTTCTGCTTTTGGTGAGGGAATGGATTGGATGAGGCGAAAAAGTTGCTCGGTATCGGCAACATCTGTCAGGTAATATTTTCCATCCGCAGATGGCATTTTCAGTTGACTACAATTTGTAGTCAACTGACTTCCCTCGGCTTTTAACCTTGTTTTTAGCACACTCCAATACTTTCTGGGATTGGGACTGTCTGTTAAAACAGCAATTACATCAACAATTGAGAAATACCATTTTTCCTGCTCTTCAACCCAAAGCGTTCTTACCTTCTTGTCCTCAAAGACTTTAATTTCATTCAGTTTTTCCATGTATTTCACTGGTTTTCAGTTCTTTTCAAGCCGTGACAATCCGTCACGGATTCATTTAGTTTCTTTTTGAGTTGACTACAATCTGAAGTCAACTGATTCAATATTTTCAACTGGTTACAATTTGTAACCGTTTCATATTTTCGATGATAACTATTTGTCCAGTGGCAGGATGTCTGCTGTCTGAACTGGAATCAAAAACCTCTCCGTCCTTTACTTCTTTTATTTCATTATGTCCACTAGCAATAGCAACTGTCTTGATTGAGCCATCGTGTTTATGATTATCAATGTTGATATGAGTATTCCCATCTTTTGACCACCTGGTCTCAAATGTGAACTCATTATTGTCTTTCTTGATTTCTTCTCTTAAGTCACGAGGAAAAAAACTTACTTCAAGTCCTGCATTCCTTAATTTGGTGCATCCTTGATTATAGATTTTTGGGTTAGGATCAAGAAGTCCAACGTAGACCTCCTTTATTCCTTTCTCGATAATCCAATCGCTACAAGGCTTATGTTTATTTCTTGAAGTACAGGGTTCAAGTGTTGTAAACAAAATCCCACCTGAAATATCCATGCCACTTATTTTTTTTCGTAAAGAGTGAATTCAGCATGATCACCATCTCCAAGCTCTCCGTGGATACGACATACCTAACACTTTATTGTCCTTAGCGATTACGGCTCCCACCTTAGGACTCAACTTACCTTTCTCGGAAATAGATTTTTTTCCATTGGTGATAGCTAATTTCATTATCTCCTCTAGTAATTGTTGTCCATAAAGATTATTTCTGTTGGCCGCTGCTGTTTTTGAATGTGTTAATTAACTTCAATTATATATATGATTTCTTTCAAGGATTTTACTTGCTCTATCAAGGTTTTCCCCGCCACCGCACTAACTGTTTGCTGTTTAGGAGTTGAGGTCATTAAGTCAAATAAATTTAGCAAGTAGGATGACTTTATAGCATCCTTGTCACTCAATGGCTCATAAGCATATTTTACGCCACTTAAAAAATTATTAAAATCTAATGAATAATTGCTCTGGGAGGTCGGTTTGAAGTCTTGTCCATGACTTATGGATGTCAAGAATATAAAAATGATTACTAATTTCTGTGTTGTCATTCTCTTAAAAAAATTACCGCCAACGTCGGTGTATAAAACGTAGCGCGGTAAAGGAGCTAAAGCCAAATGAGGAACGAATGGCTTTAGCGACCTGCTGCGTTTTGTCCCACGACACCGAACGAAATTAAGAAACGAAAGCTACAATGCAACACCGAACCAGCGCTATGTTTTATCCACGCTGTGGTGCGCCCAGTATGGCGTGTTAGATATTCCAGACGGGAATATGAATAGATTATCCAGAGGGTGCAAGACCCGTATGTGCACAGCATCGATGCGCATTAGTAAGCTGCAAAGCCTGCCCCGCTTTTTTGCGGGGGTGGTTTGCCGCGAGGCATGCACTGAAGGAAGCAAGACTACAAACTCCGGTACTGACCCCGATAAAAGATCGGGGCAGGCCAGGCAGGAACGGCATACGGAGGCTGTTTGAGATGGATAAGCAAGCATCCCGAAAACTTTCGGGACAAAGTCCTCAATCAACAAATCTCAGATAGTAAATGCCGCAGGAATCGAAGGAATATGCTCTTATCCCGATAAAAACCCGCTTGGCCTGCCCTGAGGAATCGAAGGTACGTGGTCTGCCTTCATAAGATTTCGGCAGATAAAATGTGAGAGGCGCACCGTGGGCTTATGGCTCACGGCCGCCTACTCGATTGCCGGCTGACCTTCTAACTTAATTTCAATCGGTCCCACTTTTAAGTCAGTCGTTAATAGGTCTTTTATTTTTTGAACCATGTTCTTCAATGTCGAGTAACTATTGTCCGGAGCGTTTAATACAATAACAGTGATTGTATATTTGGTAAAATTTTGTTGATACTGAATATTTTTGTCAAACGTTAACAACGCGTCAAACTTATTCTCAGTCAACAGTTCCAATAATTTTCCATTTGAAATTCCAGTCCAGTCTTTGTCGGCTGCTGTGTAAATTTCATGTTCTTTTAAGT
The DNA here is from genome assembly GCA_025350305.1 of Cyclobacteriaceae bacterium. Lineage (GTDB taxonomy): Bacteria > Bacteroidota > Bacteroidia > Cytophagales > Cyclobacteriaceae > ELB16-189. The sequence continues at coordinate 59,236 of JANXYC010000240.1, forward strand.
TCTGTTTTAGTCGTTTGGGAAGGTTTTCATCAAGCAGCAGTCTCATAGATTTGCTCGATGTTTTTTGAAGTCAAAATTTTACTCGCAATTTCAATCACTGCAATTGCTTGGTCTTTTTTCACTGTCGGGAAGTCATCTAAAAACTCATCCAGAGGGATGCCTTTTTCCAAGTGGTCAAAAAGAGTCTGAATTGGTACTCTTGTCCCCTTGAACACTGGGTTCCCAGACAATATTTCTTTGTCAATATTTATAAAGTCTCTTACTCGATACATAGTTCAAATGTACAAAATTTGTCTATACCTTTTTGTCGGAAAGGGCTTACCGGCAACGTTGGTGATCGGTGTAAATAGCGATTGCAGTATGCTCAACGAACTGCGTAGTACGAGACCCATCAACCGGGAGAAGAGCGGCATCCGCAGACCGGTACAGTTCGGGCTACTGGGTTACAGATTTGTACCCACGTATACGAAAGGGGAGACAGGAAAATACCAACTGGTGGTGAGCGAAAAAGGATGGGAGTCACTCAAACGGGAATTGAAATTCGTTACAAAGAAAACTACTCCAAGTACTTTCAGTGAGCGCATTGCCAAGTAAAGAAATCCAACGGGGATGGGTGAATTACTTCCGTATGGGAAGCATTCAAGCTAAACTCAAGGAGATCGATGGTTGGCTGCGCAACAGACTAAGGTACTGCATCTGGGAAGACTGGAAGAAAACCGAACGAAAGAGAAAGAATCTTATTCGTCTCGGAATTCCGACAGGTCAGGCCTATGCGTGGAGTAGAACAAGGATGGGAGGGTGGGCCGTTGCCCAAAGTCCCATCATGGTAACGACCATCACATTGACACGGTTGATCCAACGCGGTTACGAATCCCTGCTCGATTACTACGAAAGAGTTTCTCCACAACTTAATGAACCGCTGTATACGAGGCCCGCCTGGCCTGCCCTGAGGAATCGAAGGGTACAGTGGTGTGAGAGGCGCACCTCGTCAGTTACAACTGGCGAGGCCATCTACTCGTTTGTGCACCGTAATTTTCTTACTCAAATATTTTCAAATGGTTGTATTCGGTCACAGAGTATTTGTCCCCCGAAAAGGCTATAAAGTAGTAATGGAATTTGTCCTTGTTATTTAGTTCTTCGTCTTTATTCTTGTCTTCTAAAGTCCTAAAGTAAATTCTATTCTCCCCCTTGCTTAAACTCCAGTCATAAAACTCATGCAATTCCTTGGTCAATTTTTTGATGTTGTTGAAGTTATGAACTAAAGCTGAAAATTGAACGTCGAGCCCGAACCGCAGCTGATAGTTGCACATAGCTGATGTTACATTTTCCAGCCCTGCTTTTGCAAATACTATTGTTGGCTGAAGCCTTTCCGGCAATGAAAGCTCGCCATTATTTTTGTTATGACTTCAAAGCATACTTGTCAATAATTGACTGACGCTGATTATGGAACCATGTTACACCAAACTTTTTATCAAGAGCAGCTATCTGGCTTGCAATGACAGGGGAAGTAGGATTTAAATTTTTCTCCACCATCTCAGGAATTATTTTATGGAACAAGTCTTCAAGGTAATCTTCAAAATTTTGATTGAAGAAACAATCTATAAAACGTAAAGGCTTATCAGAAGCATTCCAAAATGAATGAACGATACGGCGGGGGCGAAAGTTCCATCCGCCTGCTTCTACTTCGTATATTTCTTTACCAATCATTACAGTAGCTGTTCCTTCCAATACATACATCAATTCGTCAAGGTCTTTGTGCATATGGGGGGATGGTCCCATTTGCTTGGGTGCTACTGCTACTTCAACATTTGAAATTTGTTTGCCAGTTTGTTTTGAATGTATGATGGTACGAATATCTACATTTCCAAGTCCAGGTACAAGAGCTTGGGCTGGGGGAATATAAAAAGGATTTAGTGGTTCTTTCCCATCATTGTCTTGTGCCAATGAAAATGTTGGCAAGTTAAGGAGGGAAAATCCCAATACACCTGCTGAAACAAATTTTCTGCGTTGCATAATAGTTATTTAAGTGAAGATTACAATTACAACCAAACTTACAGAAATGTCACATTAGCTTAGTGGTAAAAAAGTGACATCTTTTAAGCTTCAATAAATCCAAAGCTTCTTTCAGGCGATGTTTTTTCCAGTTCAAAAAAAGTCGGAGGCGTGAGGTTCGTAAATTCGTTAAAATCTTTTACAAGATGCTGGTAATCATAATAGTCACATCTAATAGCAATCGAGAACCAGTCTAAAAGTGGATGGCTGTTTTTCATTCTGAAAGCTTTGTCAAAACGTATGATACGTTGAAAAGCTTTTGCGCTGATACCCGTGCGTTCTTCAAATTTTCTGATAAATTGTCTTATGCTTAAACAAGACTGATTGGCAAGCCAATCTAGCGATGCTCCATTTTCTATATGCAACAGGTGGGTGGTTACTTTATCAATAGGATGAATAGCGTTCAATTTATTTCTTAGCACCTGTTTCAAAAAAATTTCAATAACAGAAATCATTTCAGCAAGACTATTTAGATTGCTTAGCTGTTCACATACTAACCTTATTTCATCCCCCCAAACTTCTTCTGCATCTAAATATTTGTTTGTTAATTCCAATAAAGGGATTTTGATTAATTGAAAAAGGGTTGAAGGCTGTAATACCACTTTAATAGCCAGAAAATCATTTCCCCCATAACGGTGAATGGGTACGGTGTACATTCCATTAATAACACAGGGTGGATAAGTGTATATCACGGGTGAATTAATATAGCTGAACTTCTGTGCATCCCTGATATAAAACGTTATACAATGTTCAGGTCGGGGTGCATGAAATTTAATAGGTGGTGATATAGATGCATCAAATAAAAAACGAAATACCTGATACTCACGAACATCGTGCTGTAAAATTTTACAAGGAAAGATGCGTTTAAGTAAGGCAGGTTGCATTTAAACTTTTGTAAGTTTTTATTGATTTTGAACTGTCACTTTAGGTTGCAGCCAACGTACTAGTGTATGGGACGTGGCGGGCATAGGAGGGCCTGGTAAATCCGCCAACCGGCGGATGCCAGGCCCGACCGCTGCGAGCTTCGCGACAACCCCAACTTCGAATGAAAGATAAATTAAACCACCACCTTCTAAGAAGGTGGATTTACACCCAAGACCCAAAGGGTCTTTTTCACACATGCCAGCCCTCACCTAACACACATAAAATACAAATTGTGGAGGCAAAGCATCAAAACATTACCACCTTCAAAGAAG
>JANXYC010000010.1 GCA_025350305.1 Cyclobacteriaceae bacterium
AGATTTGAACATCCTTGAAACTGCCTTTATTGGAGATTCTGCATAATGTGACTGTAAGGTTTTTTCAAGACGAGACAGACCACCTGATTTCGCGGCAAAATGACCACCTAATTTACGTAAAAATGTATTGAGCTCGATTGATATAAGAAATGATTCAATTCACACACACAATTTCTCACAGTGGACAGAATTGATTTTGGACTTATCCAATTCAGAATTTCTCCGTAAAAGTACAATCGTCTCAGAATTCTATTTTTTTCGTGATCAATGTCGGTATTTCTTCTGAAGGTGGATCAAGTAACCAACATCTTACTGGTTGATCATTTGTTGAAACAACAGTTATAGATGATAAACACGTGTCAGTTGCTGGATTGTATGCAGTTCGATTGTTGATGTCGGTTTTCTTGCCCTTGATGTTTGCTCTGTGATTTGAGATCGGGGCGGTCTTTAAGGTATTGTCATCTACGATAGATCCCTTTAACTCCAGGTTGATGGTCCTGCCAGAAATGGATGATGTCCGGCTGAAATCCAGATCCTTGACCAATTTTGCACCAATTCTCTTCCAGTCCGCCTGATGAATTCCATATAATTGACTGGACGTTAATTGGAATTGTAGGCATGGGAAAATGTTAAATGCATTTTTACGATAAAGTCCTCTCCAATTTTTGTTTCCATTTTTCCCACCCCGGCATCACCTTGTCCTGCAATTCATGAAATGCGCGCCCATGGTTCGGGTGAATTAGGTGGCAAAGCTCGTGAGTCACCACGTAATCGATACACTTGCCCGGGGCCTTGATGATTTCAGGATTAAGAATGATCTTACCCGAAGGCGTACAGCTTCCCCAGCGCCTGGACATTCTTCTGATGATCAAAAGCGGTCTTTCCAATTGATAATTTTTAAACTTCGAAAGTGAGTCTTTGACGGATTGCTCAAACCTCGTCTGAGCGTGTTTGTAATACCATCCGGCTAGCAACAATTTCACGGAGGCTGCGTCATTTGGTTTTCCCACCAAGACAATCAACTCCGACCCCCGCAGTCTAACCGATGGTTTGTCGGACTTCCTTACACGAAGCACATATCTGCGGCCGAGGTAATGGTGCGATTCGCCTGAGACGTATTCACGCTTTGGTGTTCGTGGTAAGAATTCCTCAAAATATCGCTGATGCTTTCTTATCCACTTCGCTCTTCTAAGAATTCTCTCCCGAATATCTTTTTGCGTTGAACCCCTTGGTGCAACCACCCTGACCGAAAGATCCGGATGAACCTCTATTGCCAGCGTTTTGCGATCTGAAATTGAAACAGAATAACGGATGACCGTCGTACCATACCTTACCGCGTGACCCATCAGTAGTTGTTCTTCGCAATCTTTAGACAATGGATCAATATCTCATCAATCTCATCAAAAGTAATCTCAATGCCGAGGTCCTTCCTGTGTTCCATCAGGAAGTCCTCGATCTCATTTTCCATGCGACGTTGTACATCCAGGTTACGTTTCCAGTCACGAATGGTCAGCTTCTGTACAATCTCATTGATCTTCAGCGCAGCTTGCCCAAGCGATTGCCCATTTGTATCGATCTGCCCGCTTTCATGTGACTTCTTCAATACCTCGGACAACGCGCCAAAAAAAGCACGTGCTTCCCTGTTGGTCTTAACTACTTCCGGAATACCATTGTCCGCTCCCGTTTCAAGTTGCGTTCTTGCGCCGAGTACCTTTTCCAGGTACTCCTTTTCTGTCAGTCGCCCTAATTGGAACCCGACAATGATCTCTTCGAGCATCTCGGAGAAGCGTTTATAAAACGCAGGGTCTTTCTCCATGTTCTCCGTTGCTACGCGCTTCATTTCGTGGGCAATCATATCGGCCTTGGATGCCGGCGTCTTGCCGTATTCCGCCAGAGCCTCGTTGACCATGTTCTGATCGAATATGTTCACTTGTTTTGTGACATATTCAATAGCATGAGCTTCCACGTAAGTGTCCATCAACTTACGGATGCGGGGCTCGTACTCTTTATAACTCACCACCTCCGCGTATCGTTGTTACACAGACATCCGCATTTTTTGAAAGGACTTCAACTCGTCTTTAAAGCGCTGGATTTCCTTTTCGGCAAATGCTTTGTAAAACTCATCCGACGACAGTCCAACTTGCAGGGACCGAATGAACGCAGACATTCTTTCATAAAAATCATCCCTAATATCTTTGGGACTTAAATGCCGCTCCATCGCCTCCAGGTCTTTCTTGTTCTTTACTTCCCTGAAAAGATCCCATAAGTTTGACAGCAAAGCTGGTACTCGTCGAATTTGTTCCTTTATATCCACAACAGTTCCCTTCACATCCTCCTCATCGAAACCTTCGAATGCACTGTAGTGAGTCAATGCTTCATCCAGCTTGCCCAGTATGCCGACATAGTCGATGATGTATCCAAACTCCTTGCCCTCGAACAGTCTGTTCACACGCGCAATTGCCTGCAACAGATTGTGCTCAACCAATGGCTTGGCCAGGTAGAGGACAGTATTCCGCGGTGCATCAAAGCCAGTAAGAAGCTTGGCCACGACGATAATAATTTCTACTTCATTCGTTTCGGTGTTGAACCGATCGACTGTGTCACGCTCATATTCTTCTTGAGAGCGGTACTTTTCCATGAGTTGCTTCCAGTACACCTTAGCTTCACTGCTTGCTTCCTCCCAAAACGTCTTCATAATCCGTGCGGCTGTCTGGTGGCGTAAAGACAACTCTTGTATTGATCTTCAGCGAAGGATCGGTTTGTCCCTGAAAATATCTTTGATAGCGGATGGCTGTGTCAATTTTCGGGACAGCGAGCTGCGCCTTGAATCCCGTTCCCTGCCAATTCTTGCAATAATGTGACGATATATCATACGCAACTTCCTCTACCACCTGGATCGATTCATAAACTTTTGAGATCGTTGCAAATTTCTTCTTCAGATCTTTTTGGGCTTCTTCCGTTAATGGCGCGGATAACCGCTCGAACCCTTTATCAATCTGTTGCTTGTTCACACTGAGTTTCGCCGCCCTTCCTTCGTACAGCAAGGGAAGCACAGACTCATCGCGCACAGCCTGGTCGATGGTGTATTTGTGGATAAACCCGCCGAATTTCCGTGCCAGCCGGAGTGCGGCTGGGCTTAGAGCCCTTACTTCCAGGGTCGGTCGTATCGATGCTCTTATTCCGCTTCATTCAATCCAAATTTATTCACGAGCGTCTTAAGTAATTGGTTGGGATCTATGGCACCAGTAGCGCCTGCCTCTTTGAAGAAGGCTTTGTCAGGCAGAGCGGCTTTAGTGGTGTCAATAAAGTTCTGCATGTTTGTTTTTATCGCAGTAGGCAGCGCATGTATCCCCTCGCCTGTGAGCATCAATGCCAGTCTGAACACATCATTCTTATGTTTTCTGATGTTCTTCTCGTCAATGTTCTCCCCCTCTTCTTTCCTTTTTTTAAGATTAAGAAAGGCGTACGATTTAAGGCAGATGAGCGCTTCGGTATTGGCCCGTTTTATTTCTTCCTGAGGCTCACTGTTGGCGAGGGTGTGATTGTAATAATCATCATCCAGGAGTATGGCTGAAAGACTTGAAAGATCATCGTCCACCGGGATTGGGGTAATCTTCATATCCATCGGCACCGTGAGCATATCCGGTACCCTTGAGAACAATTCTATCTGCCATGGGAAATCAGCTTCAGCCGGTTTCAGAAAGCGATAATATTTTCGTTCACCCGGGCTTTGCTCATTGCGTTCATACTTTGCCGCTTTTATGAAATCCCAGAACTGGGTAACAAACTCCTTACTGAGGGCTTCAATTACCAAAATGATATCAATGTCTTTCGTGGCCCTCGCCACCAGTCCGGCTTCGGTCAGAATCAAATCACAGGCTGTTCCGCCAATCACCACGTAGCTATCGGGGAAGGCCTTGAAGTATTCTCTGAATTTATTAAGGCCTCTTACCATAGGTCAGCAAGCTCCCCCAAAGCCATTTGAATTCTCTCGTCCGTGTTGTGCCGCAGGCTCAAGTATAAAGAAATGTGATCGACCAAAGAATCAGTTCCCAGCACAGTCGGATCATACTTCCATACCTCAAGGCAATATTCCCCTTCACGATCATTGAGATTGACCAACAGTTGCTTTTTCACCATTTCATAATAAGTCGCCTTGTCTGTGGCACGAAACTCCTGCCGGCTGGCATTCATATTTGTATACTCCGGCAGAGCCGACTCACCAGCCTTTGGAAAGATCATCTTTGGTGGCAGGCTATCCACATACACGCGCTTCTGCACAGGGTCAATCAGTATAGTTTCTGCCTTTTTCCACAATGCCTGAGTTGGCTTTTCAAAGACAAAGTATTTCTCCTTCGTGCCAGTGATGTTACACAGCTCAAGGGCTTTGAGGTTTTCTGCGGCCTGGCTTACCGCCATGGCCGTATAGTTCAACCGGGCTGCCCATTGCTTAAACGGATAAGCTTCCGTTTTCTCGTTCTTGTGCAAAATGTGGAACAGCAAAATAACTTGTGCCACAGGTAGTAGCTTTTCGTGTTGTTCCGTAGGCTTAGTGAATACTTCGCGCAAGTCCACCATCAAAGCCGGTAAATACATTTGCTTGCCAGGCACCACGAAGTTGATGTGTTTTTGAATGAGCCTGTTTCGTACTATGGCAGGAAGTTCGTCCGCGACAAGTATCGGAGTCGCATTATGTGCCTGACGAATCAGTTCAAATTGTTTTTCCAATTGCGTTGTATTTAACTGTCCACCTTTGGCCACGGCAAACAACGCCTTCCTGTCCATCAAACTGCCCTGGTAGAAGTCAAAGGCCCCCCTTATATATAGAGGGAGCTTCTCCCTGCCTTTGACTTTGTCCAGTCGAAGGTTATATCCAAGGTTGTTTACGATGTATCCTTTCAGGTTTTCCACTGTGTTCATTAGTAAAGCTGATTATGTATACTAAAGTTGATTACTTTATTATACAAATTTAACTTTATTATATTGATAATCAATATGATATGTCAATAGTTCTGTTTCTATCAAAATTCAGGTGTTCCTTGTACTTCACGTAACCCAATTGATTGGTAATCAACCTGGTGGTTCCAATAGTGAATTCCGGTACAAACTGGTGATGATGCCCATAAATCCAGTAATCGACCTTTGAATCCATGATCAGGTTGGACAACTCGACCGCAAAAGCCTCATTCAAAGAGCTGCCTTTGTATTGAACCGGGTAGTTGAAAAGCGTTGGAACATGATGTGTGATCACAATCGTCTTTCCGGGCCACTCTTGCTTCAATGACAGCTCCATAAAATCCAGGGATTCCTGGTGCAATTGATTAAAATGATTGGGAAAAAAGCGTGAATCACCGTACCCGATAACCTGGAAATCGGCCATGCCTTGTTGTATTTCCCACTGGCGGGCGGGACTTATCTTAGACCATAATGTGGAGAAGATGAACCGAACATGCCCATGTTCAACTACCCTGTTATTGACGAGCAAGACGTTATCACGAACTTTTTCATGGAGCTCTCCGCTTCTTTTCAGGAGATCACTGTGATAATATTCATGATTGCCAGGTATCCAGTAAACCATTTCGAATTGATCCGAGATTCTGTCAAAGAAAGTATTGTGCTTGTCCATTACGGCAAAAGGAACGACATCACCCGCCAGCAAAAGGACGCTGCCTTCAGGTTGAATCGGATTCCTGGTCATGTATTCCGAGTTCTCTCTGAATTCTAAATGAAGATCTGAACAGAATTGAATTTTCATAAAGTGTAACATTCATCGTCCGACGTAGCCTTAGCGAAGTCATTTTAGAAACCAAGTTCTTTCAGGTATTTATTCATTTCCTTTCGCACATCTACGAGTTCAGCCTCCAGTTTTTCGATTTCCTTTTGTGTGGCTTTGATGTTCACCGGCTCTTCTTCCTCAAACGTGTCTACGTACCGGGGAATATTCAGGTTGAAATCATTTTCCTTGATCTCATCAATCGTGGCGCGATAAGAATACTTTTCAACCGTTTCAAACTTTTTATAGGTCTGCTCAATTTTTTCAATGTCCTGAACGCGCAGCGTGTTTTGCTTTTTTCCTTCTTGGTATTCGCGACTGGCATCAATGAACAACACTTCTTTCCTTTTGCGCGCTTTGTTGAATATCAGGATCGCTGCGGGAATACCAGTGCCGAAGAATAAATTGGTTGGCAGACCGACAACGGCATCCAGAATATTTTCTTCGATCAATGTCTGGCGTATTCTTCCCTCAGCGCCACCTCTGAAAAGAACACCATGGGGAACGATCACGCCCACTTTGCCTGTGGGCAGGGATGTCTCAATCATGTGCCTTGCCTCCTGCCAAACCCGAAAGGAAAGCAAAATCTACTGGGTGACTTCGGGGTTTCGTTGATCAACTACCCCGTGACTGAGATGAAGCACGATGCCGAAAAACTATAGCATTGTAATTGCAGGCACGAGTTGCTTTATTCTCCTGGATAAAATCAACGAACTTGATTTGTTGCAAAACGTTTCGGAAAAAGTGCTGAATGATATTCGTAAGGAAGCAAACGAATAAGACATGTTACGTAAATTTTGACAACTTAAAACGAGAGGATATGGATTTTGGCAATGACTTCACTGAAAGCTATGATGAAAAATCAAGAAAGTATGTTGACGACCTTGACTTCCAAAAGTTAGCCGAAATCAGGTCAAAGTGGAGATTGAAAATGGAGGATGGTAAGTGATGGAGATCATATTGACCGACTCGCTGCTTAAGCTACGGACGATGCTCCCATAGCTTATCGGACTATGCTTAGAATGTTGAGGGTGAAAGATACCTCTACTTGAAAAATGTGAGATATGTGCCCATAAGTGCCTTGTGTGAATGACAATCGTGCTAAACACTATTTCCACCCGCCACCCAATGCCTGATAGATGTTGACCATGGCATTCATTTGCCGTTTCTTGGTTTCAATCAGCTCAAATTTCGATTCAAGCGCATCACGCTGCGTGAGAAGAACCTCCATGTAGTCAGCCCTTGCGGATTTGAAGAGGCGAGTCGAAATATCGATCGATTGAGTCAAGGCCTGCACCTGCTTTGCTCTCAGATCGTAGCTGTTTTGCAGGTTATCGATATTCGAAAGTTGATTGGTCACCTCGATGTAAGCCGTTAAAAGGGTACGTTCATAGTTGAAGACCGCCTGGATCTGCCGTGCATTGGCGCTGTAATACGAAGCTTTTATCGCATTCCGGTTAATCAAAGGTCCCACCAAACTTCCGGCCAATGAAAAAAGCATGGACTGGGGACTGGAAACCAAATAGGTTGGATTAAATGCCTCAATACCTGCGGTTGCCGAAATATTTAATGTAGGATAAAAATAAGCCTTAGCCACTTTTACATCCAACTTGGCGGCCAAAAGTTCGAGTTCGGCTTGTTTAATATCGGGCCGGTTTTCTAACAGTTGCGATGGAATGCCGGCATGGATCGTGTCGCTAACTAGTTCAGCGAAAGATTGGGAATTTCGCAAGACAGGCTGCGGAAATCTTCCCACCAGAAAATTAATCCTGTTCTCCGCTTCTATGATCTGCTGCCGGATGTAATACTGACGGCTTTGGTTTTTGAGCACCTCTGCTTCAAATCTTCGTACGGCCAACTCGGTAACTCGGGCGGCCTGTTTTTCCAGTCGAACTATTTCCAACGCATTCTGCTGAATTTCTATGTTCTTTTTTAAGATATCCAACTGATTATCCAATGCCATTAATTCGTAATAAGAGTTGGCAATTTCCGCGATGAGGCGGGTGACCATGAAATTTTTACCAGCCGTGGTTGACAGAAAACTATAGACTGCCGACTTCTTCGCATTTCGCAACTTCCTCCAAATGTCTACTTCCCATGAAATGTTGGCGGCTGCCAGGTAATTTGGCAAAGGGTCAGGAAATGCCTTTCCCGGAACAATTTCATTCGTAGCGTCAACAGACCCGGATCGGGTGTACCGGGGGGTCTTTTCAACTCCAGCCCCCGCACCAATATTAACAAACGGTAAGTACTGCCCCTTTCTGGCTCTAACTTCGTTTTGTGCAATGTTAATATCCTGTAGAATAATATTTAGTTCTTGATTTCTTTTTAGCGCGGAGTCAATTAGGTTAACCAGGTAGGAATCCGTGAAGAATTCCGTCCATTTGATCTTTTCTGTGTTGACTGTATCAAGTGAGTTATTAAAACTTGCAGGAACAGTTTTATTCTCGGTTCGCTGAACCAACGAAGGTCCGGTACATGCTATATTGAACAGGGCTATCATGGCTAGACCTGCATACTTTATTAATTTCTTAGTTCGCATGGCTTTCGCTTGATTCAGGTGGAAAATTGTCTACTCTATGGACAAAATCTTCGCTTAAAGAATCGTCCTCTTCATCTCTGATCAGCGTTCGGCGTTCAGCGATGGTGCCGAATATATAATAGAGACCAGGTACAATGATTACTCCGAAAGCTGTTCCGAAGAGCATGCCGCCCAGGGCCGAGGAGCCAATGGTGCGGCTGCCAATAGCACCCGCTCCGTGGGCCATCACCAAGGGAATCAAACCGGCAATAAAAGCGAATGAGGTCATTAATATCGGACGAAAGCGGACCCGGGATCCTTCGATGGCTGATTCCAGGACTGTAGCTCCCGAGTGATGTTTCTGAACAGCAAACTCTACGATCAATACGGCATTCTTACCCAACAATCCCACCAGCATGATCAGTCCAACCTGTGCATAAATATCATTAGCTAGTCCCATGGATTTAATAAACATAAAAGACCCGAAAACTCCGGCGGGCAGGGACAGCACAACGGCCAATGGTATAATGAAGCTTTCGTACTGCGCGGCAAGCACCATATAGACGAACACCAAAACGATGAGGAAGATATAGATGGCTTCGTTTCCGCGCCGTACCTCATCATAGGAAAGGGCTGCCCAGTCGATGTCAAATCCACGGGGTAAAGTTTTTTGTGCCACTTCCTTTACCGCCTGGATGGCCTCGCCGCTGCTATATCCTTTAGCAGGGGCGCCCCGGATGGCGGCTGTATTGTACATATTGTACCTGTTGATTTCGTTGGCTCCTTGCTTCTTTTTGATTTTCATGAAAGCTGAAAACGGAACCATCTCATCGTGGTCACTTTTTACATACAGGTTCATGATATCGGAGGGAAGCCTTCTAAATTCAGGAGCAGCCTGTACGAACACTTTGAAGAAGCGCTGGAATTTGATAAAACCCAACTCGTAGGTGCTTCCTACAAAAATAGACAGCGTATTCATCGCGTTGCCGATGGATACTCCTTTTTGCATCGCCAAGTCGTTGTCTATCTCGATCTCGTACTGAGGATAGTTGGCGCTGAAAAATGTGAACAAGCCCGTCAGTTCCTTGCGTTTGCTCAACTCTTTCATAAAATCATTTTTCACCCGCTCAAGCTGATCATAATCCCCAGAAGTGGTTTTATCCAAAAGCTGTAATGCAAAACCGCCGGCTGCTCCATAACCTGGTACCGCGGGCGGATCAAAAAATTCTATCGTTGCCCCAGGAATTGCTTTTGCCCTTTCTTCCAGTTCGTAAATGATTTCAGAAACGGTATGTTTGCGCACTGACCAGGGTTTCAGATTGATGAGACAAGTACCTGCATTGGACCCCCTTCCTTCGGTCAATACTTCGTAGCCCGCAATCGAAGAGACAGATTGTATACCCTCTACTTTTCTTACAATCTCCGTTAATTGACGGGAAATATCGTTGGTTCTTTCCAGGGTGGAGCCAGGGGGTGTTTGGATAATAGCGTAAATCATTCCCTGGTCTTCGCTGGGAATAAAGCCTGAGGGCAAATTTTCAGCGATTACATAAATGCCAACGCTAAACACCAGCCAAAGGATGACTGTCACAGCTTTCCTGTGTACTATCATTTTTAGAAGTCCAACGTATTTTGCAGTAACTTTTTCAAATACGTTGTTAAAACCATCGAGCAATCTGTTCAGCCACGTTCTCTTCCTCGTCTGGCTGTGAGTATTCTTTAATATCATTGCGCAAAGAACAGGCGTAAGGGTAAGCGCAATGAGACCGGAAAGTATAATAGCGCTGGCCATGGTAATTGAAAACTGCCGGTAGAATACACCAACGGGTCCCGTCATAAACGCCACGGGAACAAATACCGCCGTCATCAACAGGGTGATGGCGATGACTGCCCCGCTGATCTCTCCAAGGACTTTTTGTACAGCTTTGAATGGTGATATATGTTCCGTTGCCATCTTTGCGTGCACGGCTTCCACCACCACAATCGCATCGTCCACGACGATACCAATGGCAAGTACCAGCGCGAACAGGGTGATCATGTTGATGGTGAGTCCAAAAAGCTGCATGAAAATAAAAGCGCCGATCAGCGATATCGGTACAGCAAGCGTTGGAATAAGCGTTGAACGCCAGTCGCCAAGGAAAATAAAAACTACAAGCGCCACCAGGATGAAGGCGTCTCTCAGAGTATGAATCACATTCTCGGTAGAGGCTTCAAGGAAATTGGAAACATCATAACTGATTTCATAGTCCATTCCCGGCGGGAAAGATTTCTTTAGCTCATCCAGTTTGGATTTTACGTTGGCGATAACCTGGCTGGCATTACTCCCATACGTTTGCTTCAGAACAATCGCCGCCGAAGGATGTTCGTTCAGGTTGGAGTAGATATCATAGTATTCACTTCCCAACACCACCTTGGCCACATCTTTCAGGCGAAGCAGTTCCCCATTGGAATTGGCCCTGATAATTACATTCTCGTATTCCTGTGGGTCACTAAATCGGTCTGAATATGCCAAAACGTATTCGAGAGCCTCCGCTCGTTTGCTATCGCCCCTGCCAATCCGACCTGGCTTACCAATGATGCTCTGATCACTTAGCGCCTCCATTACTTCGTCGGGAGATACCTTATAGGCCCGCATTCGATCAGGGTTCAACCAGACCCGCATGGCATATTGCCGGCTGCCCAGGATCCTGGCCTGACCAATACCATTGATCCTTTGCAACTCAGGTATCATATTGACACCGGCGTAATTGAAAAGAAACTTCATGTTGGCATTTTCGTCTTTGCTATACAGGTTCACATACATCAGCATGCTGGGCATGATCGGGGTAATAATTACACCTTCCCGTTGTACCAGCACAGGTAATCTATTCCTTACTTGTTCAACACGGTTGGAAACCTGTACCAATGCCGCGTTGGGGTCAGTGCCCAGGTTAAAAACGATTTGTATGTTGCACTCTCCTGCACTGGTGGCATCTGACGTCATGTACCTCATTCCCCAGGCACCGTTGATCGCCTGTTCCAGCGGTATGATCACAGATTCAGTCAGCGTTTTGGCACTGGCTCCGGGGTACGACGCGGAAACCATGACCATCGGAGGCGCAATGGCTGGAAATTGCGATGTAGGCAGGGTCTTAATCGCCAGCACACCCATGAACACAATGACCAAGGACAATACAATGGCCAACACAGGCCTCTTCAGGAATTTATTAAACATCTTATTTTTCTTTTTGAATCAAACTATTATTCAACATATACCTTCAAGTGAGGAATCACCTGCTTTGGATCCTGATATGCATACTCTATTCGATCTTTGTCTCTAACCTTGCGGATACCTTCCAGGACAATTCTGTCATTTTCTGATAATCCGTCTTTGATGATGTAGAGATCCGGCATTTCAGCTTGAATGATAATTTCCCTCTGGTTTGCCACATTGTTTTTATCGACTACAAAAACATATTTCTTTTCAAGGATTTCGAATGTGGCTTTTTGAGGAATTATCAAAGCATTTTTCAGCGGTACGGTCATTTCGATGTTCCCGGTTTCACCATGCCTTAGCAGTCCCTTCGGATTGGAAAATGTTGCCCGGAATGCAATATTTCCAGTTTCGTTGTTGAAGTCTGCTTCAATGGTTTCAACCACCCCGGTATAATCAAACATCTGGTCATTGGCCATACGCAGTTTTACTTTTGACATGTTCACTTCCCGGGTTTTCGTTTTATAATCCAGGTATTCAGCTTCCGGAACATTAAAATAAACCCACATCCTGCTGTTGTCTGAAAGAGTAGTAAGCAAATCTCCCTCAGCCACAAGACTTCCGAGCCGTACGTGGAAGCGATCCATGATGCCATCAAAGGGCGCTTTGATCTCTGTAAATCCCAGGTGTACCTTGGCTAACGACAGTTCAGCTTCAGCTTTGTCAAATTTGGCTTTGGCCAAAGCCAATTCATTAGGCGATACGACATTACTATCCGCCAGTGACTTTGTGTTCTTATATTCAATTTCAGCAAAGTTGGCCTCTGCCTGCGCTTTTTGTGTTTCAGCCTGAAACAGAATGGGCAATATGCGGAACATGATGTGACCTTTTTTTACAAACTGCCCTTCGTCTACAAAGATTTCATTTAAATAACCACGTTCCCGTGATCGCAGTTCGATATGTTGTATAGAGCGGATCTGACATACATAGACACGTGTGACTAGCGTGTCCTTCCTCAACGGACTTGTTACCAGAAATTTTATGCCTTCATCCTTTTCTTCTTTTGTTGACGAACAGCTTGTCTGCAGCAACAACGCAGACAAACTCACAAGCATGAGAATACACTTCATATAGATTTTGTTTAGTACGATAAGGTTTGGCGGTGATTTCTTATTGCTGGGTATCACAAGCCCACATCATTCATTGCACAAAGTTTAGTGCAAGGGCTGTAAGCGCAACACAAAAAAATAACCGGGGAGCGGGCTTAAGTTGCCCTTTTTTTGTAGATCATGTCCGGAGTACCTGGAGCACGATATGCCGATGGGATGAGGCGTAAGAAAGGTAATGGGAGAAAGGTTGGATTCCCTGAAGCTTATTTACTACTCCAGTGATTCTATGAAGGATAAGAATGAGAAAAAAGGGATTTGATCTGAATTGACTACTTTCCTTTACGTCCTTTTCTTCACAAATCTCAGGATACTCAATGTTATTTGAATTATTGGGTACTTCGAATTGTGATCTCCTTTTCATAACCGTTGAAAAATGAGCTTTTATAAGAGCGTTGATTGAACCAACCGATGAAATGGGGAAAATATTGAAAAACAAAATTCTAATTGCAAACACCGTGCATATGAATAAAGCCGTACATGTCTTCAGCTGTTTCATCATTAACAATTTTGGATTGAACCCTTTAGATTGCTTCTGGCTCAGAAGTCACGAGGGTTAGGGTACAAAATTTTAGGTCGGCGAGTGCGGCCTCGAGACTTATAGGCTGCACAAAAGGGGGGGGTCCAAAAAAAGGAACCTACTTTTATATAAGTAGGCCCTTTGGAGATTCCGAGCTGCGTGACCATCTTTTTTCGTCTTAAGGTGACCATGTTTAGAGGTTGATAATCAGGCCTTTGAAATTATTGACAAGGTGCGAAAAAAGGTGATCAAGGGTGGCGGAATCTCCACCTGGTCAAGGTAGGCGTTGAACGATTTTATTTCACTGCGTGTGCCTATTGCCTGACCTTTGTCAGGGTTCCACGTGGTGAGCTCAATTTCTTTTTTGAGAGAGGCATCAGCCGATCTGCCGTCCACACTGATCCTGACGTAGACCGGGACCAGGTTATCTTTCACCTTGTACTTCTTGACGAAGAATCGCACAGAGAGAATGTTCGTGTTCATAATATTTCAGGTTAAGTGAAAAATACACTTTACCCATTCTGTGCCCCAAGCTACATCGAAGTAGTGGGGGCACGAATAGGGCACGTAGCCCCTGAAATTGTTTGTAACTGATTGGCCTCGGAAAAATAAAAAAGCCTTTAAACCATAAGATTTAAAGGCCGATGAGTTTCGATGAACTCATATTGTCGGGGTGAGATGATGATGAACAATCCCGCGACCCTCTATTTATCAGTACTTTATAAGAACACTTTTTAGCAGTTCACCTAACAGTTCACCTGATTTTACCATCAGTTTGAATCAATCGGTTGTGAAGAACTCGTTCATA
>JANXYC010000022.1 GCA_025350305.1 Cyclobacteriaceae bacterium
TTTTCACCAGGTCGAGGGATTGTACATTGATAAAAACGTAAGCTTTTCCGACCTCAAACAAACCTTGTATCATTTCGCGAAAGAAATGTTTGGCAAGGACACAAAGATCCGGTTGCGACCTTCTTTTTTTCCATTTACCGAACCGAGTGCTGAAATTGATATCTCCTGCTTTATCTGCCATGGTAAGGGCTGTAACATTTGCAAACAAACCGGCTGGGTGGAAATTGCCGGCTCAGGTATGGTACATCCCAATGTATTACGCAATAGTAAAATTGATCCGGAAGACTTTACGGGATTTGCTTTTGGAATGGGAATTGAGCGCGTGACGATGTTGCGGTACGGCATCGATGACCTCCGGTTGTTTTCTGAAAACGACATTCGCTTTCTGAAACAATTCAAACCTGTTATATGAACCACCCAATTCGCACCGTGGCAGTCGTAGGTGCGGGCACGATGGGCCTTGGCATAGCCCACATCTGTGCCGCTTCCGGTTTTACAACATTATTATTCGACGTTCAGCAGGAGCAGGTCGCCGCGGCCATTCGTATCATTGATAAGAATCTTTCTCTCACCATCCAAAAGGGTAGACTCACAGAGAAGCAAAAGGCAGAAGCACTTTCACGTTTAAGACCAGTAAATCAATTGTCGGATATGAAAGCTGATCTTATAATCGAAGCGGTAGTGGAAAAACTGGCGATCAAACGTCAGCTTTTTTTGGAACTCGAAAAAATCAATGAATCGAAAGCCATTCTGGCCACCAACACCTCTTCCATTTCGGTTTCACAGATTGCTGAGGTTTTACTTGATAAATCCCGGTGCATCGGACTGCACTTTTTTAACCCGACTGACCGCATGAAACTGGTGGAAATTATTTCGGGGACCTTTACAAACCCTGAATTGGTGGAAGTAATGAAAGGTTTCTCCAATTCCATTGGAAAAACAGCCGTATTAGCAAAAGATTCTCCAGGATTTATCGTTAATCGTGTGGCCAGGCATTTTTATGTCGAGTCCTTGAAATTGCTGGAAGAAAATGTGACGGATATAAAAACCATCGACGTGCTGCTGCGCTCGGCGGGATTTAAGATGGGACCTTTTGAGCTGATGGATCTGATTGGCGTTGACACGAACCTTGCAGTTACCAAATCGGTCTACGAAGGATTTCATCAGGATCCGAAATTCAAACCCAGCGACATTCAACAACGATTGGTAGATGCCGGGCATTTTGGCCGAAAAACAGGAAAGGGATTTTATGAGTATTCATCGAAGTAACGATCAATTCAGGCGGCTGTTCAAGCAAGTATTGTTTTTTATTTTGCTGATGGCAGGTTCGTGTAATCGTGATCTGTCAGACGATCCGATTCCAGTGGTTTACTTTCCCACCTCCACCATTAATCTCTTTCTTCCGGAATATACAAGCCTCGCCGTAGATGGCGGATATAAATCGATGAGCAGTATTGCTGGAACCAGTGTGGGTGTGCGAGGAATCATCCTCTACCGAAAGGATAAAACAACCTACCTGGCCTTTGAAGTAAATTGTTCCTATCATCCCAACGAAGCTGGCTCCAATGTGGGTATCCACGCTTCCGGGTTGTTTATGGTTTGTGCCGGCTGTGGTTCCAACTTTAGTTTTACCGATGGAACTCCTACAGGCGGTGTAGCCTGGCGTCCTCTCAGAAAATACAGGACTGAACTTAGTGGCAGCAGCCTTACGATTACGAACGAGATCGCCAACTAATTCGATGTTCGCTTATTTTCCTTGTCTTAGCACACTGTTCTTTTTACTATACGTAAAATACACCACCAGACCAATTAATAGCCAGGCCAGGGCAGACAGTTGTGTCACATAGTCAAGAGAAAGAATCAGGGCGATGCAAATGACAATACCGAGGATCGGTACGAGCGGTACGAGTGGTGTTTTGAAAGGCCGAATAGCTCCGGGATTCGCGATGCGCATTACCCAAATGCCCGCACACACCAATACAAAAGCGAAGAGTGTGCCGAAGCTTGTCAGATCGCCCGCGACACTGCCCGGCACAAAACCTCCAAAAAGCGATACGAACACAAACAAAATCATGTTGGACTTGAACGGGGTGCGGAACTTAGGATGAAGTTGTGAGAATACGCTGGGCACCAATCCATCTTTGGACATTGAATAGAACACACGCGATTGGCCCATCAACATCACCAGGATAACCGATGAGAATCCGGCAAGGATCGCGACCGTTACCAGGGTCCCCAACCATTCGTAACCATGCATATACGTTTTTATAGCATATGCCACAGAGGCTTCTTTGCCTGCGACCTTGAATTCCTGCCAGTTGGCAATGCCTGTCAACACATGGGAGAACAAAACGAACAAGATTGTACAAATCAATAATGATCCCAAAATACCAATCGGCATATCGCGTTTGGGATTTTTTGCTTCCTGAGCAGCGGTAGAAACAGCATCGAAACCGATGAACGCGAAAAATACGATTCCGGCCCCTCCGAGTACACCACCCCAACCATGCCTGTTCCATGCCTCATGGCCCGGGAGGCTGCCTGGAATGGTGAACGGAGTGTAATTGGCATCGTTTATAAAACTCCAGCCGATGACGATGAAAACCAGTACAATGGACACTTTAATAAATACAATGATGGTGTTGAGGGTAGCGGACTCCTGTGTCCCTTTGATCAAAATGGATGTGAGCACCAGTAGTATAAAAATGGCTGGCAAATTCACGAGCCCCTGTGCGCCATCGATCGCTGTTTCCCACGGTGAGTGGCACCATTGATACGGTATAGCTCCACCCAGGAGACTATTCAAATATTCGCTCCACGCAATGGAAACGGTAGCAGAGGCAAGTGCGTACTCCAACACCAATGCCCAGCCAATAATCCAGGCCATAAACTCACCCATTGTCACGTACGCATAGGCATAGGCACTACCTGCTATCGGGATCATGGAGGCGAACTCAGCATAGCACAACCCTGCGAAGGCACAGCCGATCCCCGCTACGATATAGGAGACAACTACGCCAGGGCCTGCAGCATCACCCGCCGCTGCCGCCGTGCGTACGAAGAGACCCGCACCGATGATTGCACCAATTCCCAAGGCGATCAGGTTGCCCGGGCCGAGGGTACGCTTCAATCCCTTACCGGAATCAGAGGCCTGGTCCATCAATTGTTCAAGCGGCTTTTTGATAAATAAACTCATGAGTAGGTAAGGTTTGGCGTGTGTTAGCTCCTAAAAGTAAAAA
>JANXYC010000086.1 GCA_025350305.1 Cyclobacteriaceae bacterium
TCACCTCTCCATTCATTTTGCCCGGCCACTCAAGGCCACGTCGGTCCGGCTTGAAGCCGAAGAAACACATGTCATTAACAACCGGGTATTTGGTCATGTAAAAGTTATGAATGAGAAGGGTGAAGTCTGCGCTTATGCGTCAGGCGTCGTAGTTAAGGGGATCAAAAAATAGGCGTCGATCAAATTTTCTTGCCCTTCCAGCGACCCGATTGGATATAGAAGAAGGCCATCGTAAACATGCTCATCCAATAGACCCACTCGCTTCCCCAACCCCAGGTAATTGGTAAGTTCAGATATTCCAGGACCACGTACACATACACACTGTAAAGTATGATGGTGACTAGCTCGATACTAAGATTAACTAAGGTGTTGCCTGAGCCGGTTACGGCATTGAGCCACACAACCGAGAATGACATCATGATGAGTGCCACGGAAACCACACGCATCACGGGCACCGCCTCTGCTATGAATGCTTCACCCTGACCATAAAATGAAAGGAACAGCATGGGGAAGAGGTTGAGAATGATCAAAATAACCACGGAGCAAGCCACGCTCAACTTCGCAATCCGACGGATAAGTGGCAACACCAAATCTTGCTTGCCCTGACCGATGATGTTGCTCACCATGGTATTGGTGGTGGCCGCAAAGGACCAGGAGAAGATCCCCACTACTCCAAAAATATTTCGCATGGTATTGGATATCGCCAATGCCCGCGCACCATGGTGCTCAACCAGGATATAGAAATATTCCCAGGTAATGATGCTGATGGCAAACTGCGCGATCAATGGAGAAGATTGAACAACGATGAGTTTGAATGTGGAAAACTGCAATTTGGTTTGTTCATAGAAGGCAAACTTCTGATGAATTTCTTTTATGTGAATCACCATGTAAATCACCAGTAGGCCGGTGGCTTCCGCGATGATGGAGGCATACGCCGCGCCATCAAACCCCATCTTGGGCATCCCGAAGTGCCCATAGATCAGACCGTAGTCGAGGAAAATATTTGTAAACGCTTCTGCCATGGTACCCCACACCAAAAAGCGTGTCTGGTTAGTGCCCACCAGAAAGGCATTGCGCATGATATACAAATAGAGAAACGGTAAACCCCATATGCGTATGAGCAGAAAATGAATGGCTTGTTCGGCAACGTCGCTGTTGTGAATCGTAGCGCGCAGCACCATGGGGGCAAAGGCACAGGTGATGACAATGCCAAGGAATGCAATTACCAACGCTACCCACACTCCGTGGAAAAAAAGCTGGCCAATTTCCTTTGGTAGGTTTTGTCCAGCCCTTCTTGCAATGAGGGCCTGCAAACCATTATTGAGCCCATTACCAATAACGGCAAAAATTAGATAAAATACCCCTGTGATTCCCGCAGAGGCTAGTTCTTGCTCGCCAAGCCCGCTCAAAAAAATATTGTTGGTAATGAAATTTATCTGAGGCACCAGCATGGCCAATGAAATGGGCATGGCCATTGACAGGATTTGCCGGTAGCTGATGTTTAGTTGTAATTCCATGAAGGATTGAGCGCCAGACGTAACGCAGCAGTGCGAATAAAATGAAAAAGGAATTGCTTTACTTTTAGCGCAACCGATTTTAGCGAAATGTTTTTGTTGAATGACTTTGAAAAGTAATCAGATCACTCCTTGCGCCTGCATAGCTTTTGCCACTTTCACGAATCCCGCGATGTTTGCGCCTGCCATATAGTTGCCAGGCTTACCATACTCGTTAGCGGCTGCCAGGCAGGTATCGTGAATATGCTTCATGATGCCCAGTAATTTTGAGTCGACTTCTTCGCGCGTCCAATTGGAGCCCATATAATTTTGAGTCATCTCCAATCCTGAAGTAGCTACACCACCGGCGTTGGACGCTTTTCCAGGAGCATAATTCACACCGTTGGCTAGCAAAATATTAATTCCTTCAATGGTGATAGGCATATTGGCGCCCTCAACCACCAGCTTCACTCCGTTTTTTACCATGTTGTTGGCATCCTTTCCGTTGACTTCATTTTGTGTAGCACACGGGAAGACGCAATCTGCTTTTATATTCCAAAGTGGATTGTGGTCCGCATTCGGTTCGATGTTCTTGTAAAGGCAATTGTATTTATCTGCATATTCCTTAATGCGGCCGCGTCGATTATCTTTTAAATCTTTCAGGAACGCAAGCTTTTCAGAAGTAATGCCGGCCTCATCATAAATAAATCCGGAGGAGTCGGAAGCCGTCACTGCTTTCCCGCCAAGGTGATTAATTTTTTCAATGGCGTACTGTGCAACATTGCCAGAACCCGAGACCAGACAAGTCTTTCCTTTCATTGAATCTTTTTTCTCTTGCAACATATTTTGTGCAAAGTAAATTAAGCCATAGCCCGTGGCTTCCGTACGAATTAGACTTCCGCCCCAGCCGATACCTTTACCAGTGAGCACGCCGGCAAATTCATTCTTAATTTTTTTGTAGGCGCCAAACAAAAAGCCAATCTCTCTTCCCCCCACGCCGATGTCTCCGGCAGGAACATCCAGGCGGTCACCGATATGGCGAGCAAGTTCCGCCATAAAGGCCTGGCAAAACCGCATCACTTCATTATCAGATTTTCCTTTTGGATCAAAATCGGCACCACCTTTTCCGCCTCCCATGGGAATTCCGGTAAGGGCGTTTTTAAAGATCTGTTCGAAGGCAAGAAACTTTAGGACACTTGGTGTCACTGAAGGATGAAAACGAATCCCGCCCTTGTAGGGTCCAATGGCGCTATTCATTTGAACACGATAGCCACGATTGACCTGTACATTACCCGTATCGTCCAGCCATGTAACGCGGAAGGAAATCAATCGTTCGGGTTCAAGCATGCGCTCCAGCAACTTTAGCCTGGCAAACTCCGGATTTTTAATCAATACGGGCAGTATGGAGACAATTACCTCTTCTGCCGCCTGAATAAATTCGTGTTCATTGGGGTTACGCTTTTTAACCTCTTCGAGAATTTTCAAATGGTCCATGACGCGGGATTTATTAAACTAAGGTAGCAGAAGTATTGAGAATGACCGTGCTTTTGCAAAATTCTGTTTTTGGCCGCATACCACCCACCGGGCATCTGGATTACAGTATGCGAAGCATACTGAGTACTACGTAGCTTGCGCGACAATATGACGATGTTAGTCGTTGATTAACAGGAGTTTACATCAAGAGTTACGTCGCCTAAACAATGAGCGTAGTAGTATAACGTACTTTTGTACGTTAATTTATTCCCATAATCGTCTATATATTCAAAATAGTATGCAAACCATCCTCGGGGCTAATGGCGTAATTGCCCAGGAACTTTCAAAACATCTTCCACGGTACACGGATAAGATCCGGCAGGTGAGCCGACATCCAAAAAGAGTAAATCCCTCAGATGAATTGGTATCAGCTGATCTGTTAAACTTTGAGGGAACAGAAAAAGCCGTGGCCGGAAGCGAAATTGTTTATCTCACGGCGGGCCTTCCGTATGACATAAAGGTTTGGCGCGAGCAGTGGCCAAAAGTGATGAGGAACGTAATTGATGCATGTAAGAAACATAACAGTAAACTGGTGTTCTTTGATAATGTGTACTGTTATGGTCTAGTCACGGGTCCGATGACGGAAGAGACGCCGTACAATCCAATCAGTAAAAAGGGCGAGGTACGTGCCAGGATTGCCACCACCTTGCTGGACGAAATTAGCGCCGGAAATCTAACAGGAATGATTGTTCGGGGAGCAGATTTTTATGGACCGAATGCGTTGCTGAGCCTTACGTAT
>JANXYC010000098.1 GCA_025350305.1 Cyclobacteriaceae bacterium
GAAAATGTAATCGCAGGCCATGTCAGTAATGTTCCACTTGTCGAGCGGGACCGAATAGTGATAGCCCAGTGAAAAAAGGGAGGTTGGCGTTATCTTTTCTTTAGATGAAAAGTCAGCGATGACGCGCGGAACTTGGTGGCCACCCAGGTTCACCACTTCATGTGTCGTCCGTCGCGTGTACACAAATGGGTTGATCGGATAATGCTTTATCTCCGGAATAGGATCGTGTGGTAGCCGGTCCTTATACCGGTCAGCCAATTCGATGCAGATGGGCACTTCTGCTTCAGGTTCTTCCGTCAGTGATACGCGTATGGTATCTCCCAAGCCATCTTCCAGGAGGGTGCCGATGCCAACCGACGATTTAATTCTGCCGTCCTCTCCATCACCGGCCTCTGTTACACCGAGGTGAAGGGGGTACGGCTGGAATTGCTCTTCATCCAGTTTTTGTACCAGCAACCGGTAGGCCTGTATCATCACCTGCGGATTGCTGGCTTTCATGGAGAGTACGATATCATAATAATTCAAGTCTTCGCAGATCCTCAAAAACTCCAGTGCTGACTCCACCATGCCCAGCGGCGTATCGCCATAGCGGCTCATGATACGATCGGACAGTGAGCCATGATTGGTTCCGATCCGCATGGCTGTTCCATACTCTTTACAAATCTTTACGAGCGGAGTGAATTTTGAACGGATTCGCGCAAGCTCAGCTTCGTAGGATGCATCCGTGTAATCGATCTCTTCAAATTTCTTTTTGTCGGCATAGTTGCCTGGATTTACGCGTACCTTTTCAACAATGCGCGCCGCCAGCTCGGCTGCATTCGGAGTAAAGTGAATGTCTGCTATCAGCGGAATTTTATAACCCCGGGCCCGAAGTCCTTTCTTTATTTCCGCCAGATTCTGAGCTTCTTTTAAACTGGGGGCAGTAATGCGTACATATTCACAGCCGGCTTCAACCATCCGAATCGTTTGGTCAATGGAACCTTGCGTGTCCATCGTATCGATCGTCGTCATGGATTGTACGCGGATAGGGTTATCACCACCAAGGCGAACACCGCCAATGCTCACTTCCCTGGTTTTCCTACGGGAATATTGGACCAGGCTGTTGCAGTAGTGGCGAAGTTGAGTTACTGATGAATCCACCGTTTTATTATTGTGCAAAGTTAACCTTTATCAAATTGCCACGGCCTTAAGGCCGTGGCAATTCAAATATCTCCCAACTGGGGCCTAATGACTATCTCTTCCACAACGCTCCTTGGCGATAGTGAGAAGGCTCCAAAAACGGCATCCGCGACGTCTTCGGGTTTCATAAATCGCTCGTCCGGCAACTCCACACCATCCCAACTGGAGGTTCGGGTGGCGCCCGGCAGCACAGCCGTTACGCGGATATTATCGTGCATTAATTCTTCCCGCAGGACTTTTGAGAATCCCAACATGGCAAATTTTGAAATGGCATACGATCCTCCATTCGGATAGGCTTTCAGACTTGCAATGGAGCACATGTTAAATATGTGTCCGGCCTTCCTTAACTTCATAGAGGCAGCCAGGCCGCGTGTGGTGTAGTACGCGCTGTACACGTTCGATTCAATCATACTTTCAAGTACTCCCTCCTTCTCTTCCATGATATTCCCTGGAGTAAAAAATCCGGCATTATTTACCAAAACTTCTATAGGCAGTCCAAGGTCCGTCACAAAATCAGTGAATGACCGGACCTGGCTTCGGACGGACATATCCGCTGTAAAAACGTAGGCTTTAATGGAGTACGTAGATTGTAAATAATCTTTCAAAGCAGTCAACGCTGCAGTATTGCGCGAACAGGTGACAATATCAAATTTTTGCGCTGCGAATTTCTCAATTATGGCCTTGCCGATACCCTTGGTCCCTCCTGTTATAACGGCCAGTTTACTCATGGAATTTATTTTATCTTTAGGGCAAGTTAAAGGTTTTCATGAAGGGATTTGGCCGGTACATGATTTTTTTGGGTTCGCTGATCGTCAGAAGGGAAACGTTCAAAACGTATTACAAGTTAACCATCGACGAATGCATACTGATCGGTGTTAAGTCGATCGCTTTGGTAGCCTTGGTGGCCACATTCATTGGTGCGGTGACTACCGTGCAAACCGCCTACAACATGGTAAGTCCATTAATTCCCCGGTACATCATCGCGCAAGTCGTTAGGGAGATGACGGTTCTGGAACTGGCTCCCACCATTATGGCGATAATTTACGCCGGCAAAGTCGGATCGAGCATGGCCGGCGGGCTAGGTACCATGCGCATCACCGAACAAATTGATGCTCTTGAAGTAATGGGTATCAATTCAGCCTCCTACCTGGTTTTACCAAAAATTGTCGCCTCCTTGATGATGTATCCCCTCCTCGTTATTGTTGCCGGTGGATGTGCCTTAATGGGGGGATATATTGTTGGTACGGTTGGCGACATCGTCACCCCCACTGATTTCATCTATGGACTTCGATTTTATTTTGATCCCTACTCAATCATTTTCGCATTGATCAAGTCGTTCGTGTTTGCCTTTTTGATTTCCTCAATTTCATCATTCAAGGGATATTTTACACAAGGTGGCGCCCTGGAGGTAGGCATCGCCACAACGGCTGCGGTCACAACCAGTATCATTGCCGTATTGCTTTCCGATTATCTTTTGGCGCAACTACTCTACGTACGTTAATGATCAAAATAAAAAATATCAGCAAGTCCTTTGCCGGAAAATCGGTCATCCAGGGAATCTCGGGAGAGTTTGATAAGGGCAAGACCAATTTGATCATCGGCTCAAGCGGTACAGGCAAAAGTGTGCTCCTGAAATCCATTGTAGGACTCATCAATCCGGATGAAGGCAATGTATATTATGATCTACGGAATTTCACGGAAGCTGATAAAGAAATGAAAGCTGAAATACGCCGGGAAATCGGTATGCTTTTCCAGGGCGGAGCGCTCTTCGATTCAAAAAATGTGGAGAAGAATGTGATGTTCCCGCTGGATATTCTAACCAAGATTCCACCGGGAGAAAAGCTGGAACGGGTCAACTTCTGCCTGAAGCGCGTGGGGTTGGAAAATGTAAACAAAAAAATGCCTTCCGAAATATCAGGAGGTATGAAGAAACGTGTAGGAATTGCGCGGGCCATTGTCAATAATCCGAATTATCTGTTTTGTGATGAACCCAATTCCGGGCTTGATCCACAGACATCCATTTTAATCGATGATCTGATTGGCGAAATTACACATGAATTTGATATCACGACCATCGTTGTTACACACGATATGAATTCGGTGATGGGTATCGGAGAAAAAATTATGTTCCTATACAAAGGCAAAAAACTCTGGGAAGGCTCCAGCGAGGAGATCGTGAATTCAGGAGTGGAGGAATTGGATGACTTTGTTTTCTCCAATAAGGTGAAGCAGGGTTTAAAGGGGAAGGTGTAGTGGGTTTAAGGTTTCAAGGTTCAAGGTTCAAAGTTCAAGGTTTTGGAATATGCATTGATCCAGATCGGCATCGGGATTATTTGGAGTTTGATATTTTACATTTAGTTTGTTCTCTAAAAAATATCAAATTTCAAACGCCAAATAACAAATATAAAAGTTGAACATTGCGAACAAACGACCCAAGCCTTCACTCATATCGCAACGAATGGACCGGGTTGGCCGCTGATACTTTAAGTGAATGATACGCCACCGTTATCAGGGATACGGACATGCACGCTAACGATGCTACCAGCAGGGAAATCCATCCTACATCAACATGAAAGGCGTAGTTCGCAAGCCAGGCATTCATAATATACCATCCCAAAGGGCATCCGATAATGGCGGCAATCAGTACCAGTAAAGCAAATTCTTTCCCCATCAATCCCACCAGGCCCGGCACAGAGGCACCCAGTACTTTCCGGATACCCAATTCCTTGGTTCTCCGCTCCGCCGAAAAAGCCGAAAGGCCAAACAAACCCAGGCAGGAGATGAAAATCGATAAGGCGGCGAGTGCGTTGAATATTTTTCCACGCTGACCTTCTGCCTTATAAAAGTTTTCCCAATCCTGGTTTAAAAGGGAGTATTTATAGGGATATCCAGCCGCATACTGCTTCCATACTTGCTCGGCGGCTTTCAAAGCCTGTTCAGTTTGCTTTTCTTTCGCCCGAACAAGGAGGCAGCCAAATTGATTGTCGACCGACTGCGATCGCGGCATACGCAAGATCAATGGCTCGATCGGACTATGAAGGGATCCAAAGTTAAAATCCTTAACAACTCCCACGATTTTTCCTTTTCGATCCCACATCGTGAGGTCCTGATCAGCCGTACCATTTTTAAATCCAAATTTTGAGGCCGCCGTTTCGTTAACAATATAGTTGGCAGTGTCGGAGATCTGAGTTCTATCAAAGGGGCGGCCTTCCGTCATTTGCATCTTCATCATTTCCACAAAATCGTAATCCACGTTGAGGTTGGTGAACAGGACTTTTTCATCAGGCGCTTTACCTTCCCAGGTCAAACCGGAAGTTGAGTTCCCGATGTCAATGGGCAACTGGCTGGTGGCGCTCACACTTTCAATGCTGGGATCCGCCAAAAGTTGTGTACGCACCGTTTCAAATTTTAACCCCATGTCGCCCTGCATCCACATGTAAAAAACATTTTCGCGTACAAAGCCGATGTCTTTGTTTTCCATGTAATTCATCTGCCGGTAAACAACGATGGTGCTTATGATCAGAAAGATGGAGAGGGCGAACTGTATAACGACAAGCGATTTGCGAAAGAACGCAGCAGCACCACCACTTTTCATCTGCCCTTTGAGTACTTCTACCGGTTTATACTCAGAAATGAAGAGTGCTGGGTAGCTGCCTGCAAGAAATGAGGTAAAGATCACGACGCTTAAGAAGATCAGCGCAATCCGTACATCGAGCAAAAACAGACCAAGTTGCTTACCCGTGAGCTCGTTGAATCCCGGTAAGATAATCATCACCAGTACAATGGCTACTACTGCCGATAGCAGTACCGTTAAAAATGATTCACCCATGAATTGTCGAAATAGCTGACCTGGAACGGCGCCAATAACTTTTCGTAAGCCTACTTCCTTCGCTCTTTTGGACGCCTGTGCGGTTGCAAGATTCATGAAGTTGATGCAGGCAATGACCAAAACAAACAATGCGACGATAAAAAATATTCTCACATACTCAATTCGTCCACCCGACTGTTTTCCGTTTTCGAAATTTCCGTAGAGGTATGTCTCGCGGAACGGGTAGACAAAAAGTTCAACGTTGTTTTTCTCAACGTGCTCCCTGACCTCATTCTTGAATTTCTTTCCGAACTCCGCTACGTTGGTACCACGTTGGAGCATGACGTAGGTACGGATGTTATTGTTGTCCCACTGATCCAGCCAACGTTTGTTCTCATCCCAGAAAAACTGAAAAGGAAGCAGGTATTGAAATTGCAGGGAGGAATTCTTTGGAAGGGGATTCAGTACCCCCGTTACTGTAAAAGAATGTTTTGTCTGCATCAGCAAAACCTTCCCTACTGCATCCTCTTTGCCAAAGAACTTCTCCGCCATGGCCTGGCTTATGACAATCGAGTTTTTATCTTTTAGTGCGGTACCAATGTCTCCGGACAGAAGTGAAAACGAAAACATATCTAAAAAATCTTGTTCCGCATAGCGGCCTTCTTCGTAAAATGATTTGTCCCCGACCTGGAAAAGCTCATTTACCTGCCAGGTGAAACGCGATGCCTTCTCGATCTCCGGGTACTTCTCCTTGATGAAGGGAGCCATGGGGCCTGGGGTAGAACTAAACGTAAATATCTTCCCACCGGAGTACTGCTGATTCTCCATCACACTGTAAATTCTGTCCACACGCTCGTGGAACTGGTTTACCCGCAGCTCGTCATTCACCCACAGAAAAATCAATAGGGCACTGCCCATACTGAAGGCTAGGCCCAGGATATTGATCAGCGAAAACAGTTTGTTTCGGAAGATGTTGCGAAGGGCTACGGAGAGGTAGTTTTTGAGCATGGTGGTGTGGTTTGGGCAAAGACCTCATTTATCCACAAGGGATGCTTGCGGGCTGAAATCATTACTGCGAAATGGGTGGATGGTTACAAAAGGAGGGACTAGAAATAACGTTCAGTAATTGACGATTTGAGTAGGAGATAAAATAACCAGATCCCTACTAACCAGAAACATTTCAGCGGTAGCTGACCGGATCTTATTTTAAAGGATTTGGTGAAAATTGCACATCCGGCGTGTCTGCCTGATTACCGATTCTATTTTTATCGCGAGCTGAAATAATCTGAGAATCGATGTTGTGTTCCCCAATCACTGCGCTCTCAACAGCTCCATCAAAGGCTTACCCTTGCCATCGGGAGTGGTATAGAAAGGCCGCTTTTCCACTTCGTAATTGGCATCTTCAGGGATGCCCAACGCATGATAAATGGTTTGGTGGATTTGGTCAATCCGTACCGGATCCTGGACGGTCTTACAGGGCCGCTCATCAGCGGTTTTACCATAGACAAATCCTTTTTTAATGCCTCCACCAAACATAAGAATTGAACAACCATCGGTAAAGTGGCGATGCATGCCGTAAAACTTCATATCTGACAATACATTGGGCTGGTCCACTTGCTCCTTTACCCTGGCATCAGGCCTTCCTTCCACCATTATATCACGGCTGAATTCACTGGCCAGGATAACTAACGTTCTTTCCAACCGACCGCTCTTATCCAGGTCTTTGATCAATTGTGCCACCGGCCCATCTATCATTTGCTTCATACCCACCATCCGTGTGTGCCCATTTTCGTGCGTGTCGAAACCCTTGAAAGGTTCATACTCAGTAGTCACACTGATAAAGCGTGCTCCTTGTTCCGCAAGTCTTCGGGCCAGCAGGCATCCCAATCCAAAGCGGCCGGAGGCGTTATAAATATCGAAGACCTCTTTGGGTTCCTGACTGAGATCGAAAGTTTTTGACTCAGGTGAGTTGAGTAGCCGGTATGCTTGCTCCATTGATCGCTTGAGCGATTCTTTCTGATAGTCGCTTCCAAACTCCCCTACCGGACTTTTGTTAATGAGGTCATTATACAATTGATTCCGACGTTCAAAACGTCTGGAATCCATTCCGATGGGAGGCCTCACACTTTCCAAACCCTGACTTGGATCCGGTATAAAAAAAGGACCAAATTCATTCCCTAAAAAACCGGAAGTGTGAAAGGCCTTGAGTTCCTCCGCCTCCCCTACTGTAAAGCGCTGACCTATATCAATGAAGGCAGGGATTACCGGATTAAGAGGACCTAGTTTTTTGGCAATCCATGAACCGATGTGCGGCGCCGCAACAGTCTGAGGCGGCTCATAACAGGTGTGCCAATGATATTGGTGTCGTGAATGAAGGATGAATCCCATATCTCCAGCAACATATGACCGGATCAACGTCCCTTTATCCATCACACTACCGATCGCCTGCAATCCTTCTGAAAACTGAATGCCATCCAATGCCGTCGGCAACGATTTGAATGTACTCAACACCCGGTTTCCTTCGATTCCTTTTTCAAAAGGAGTGTATCGTTTAGGATCAAACGTTTCGGTGTGCGCCATACCGCCAGCCATCCAAAGCAGGATCACCGTATCCGCAGAGGGTTTTTCAGCATGTGCGCGACACCCATTAAGAATGCTTGCAACGGGCGCACTGGCAGCCAACGCCGCAAGCGTTGCTGCGCTTGACCTCTTCAGAAACTCTCTCCTGTTCCAGGTGGACTTCATGTTTCTAATAAATTAATTGAAATTCAGGGTGTAAAGTCATGGCCCACATAAAATCCTGGGTTGCTTCCATTGTTGGGACTTGTCCTAATGATTTTACTGCAACCGCCTCTTCTTCTTTACCGGGCAAGCGTCCCAATGTGCTTCTGTAAACCGCCCTGACCAATTGCACAGCATCCGGATATTTTTCTCTCCACCGAATCGCCCCGCGACGAATAGCTTCATTGAATTGCACGCCGTTGGTTAGCTCCAACGCCTGTAACAAATTTGCCTGTGAGGCCCGGCTTGTGGAGACCGTTTCGCGGTTAGGCCTACCAAGGGCGGATAATAGCGGGTCATTTTTGACCAGCGCCGCACGGGCAAATGGAATTTCTTTTTCAATGGTCGTGGGGAATAGTTTATTTTCGACAGCGCTGTCGGGATAAAGCGGCTGGAGCGTAGCACTGACGGCATCTGCAAATTGTTCTGCCGTCAATCTTCTTCGCAGCATTCCCCTGAACACATATTCAGGAGCATTGATGCTCTCCGCATCTTGCACGCCCACAGAAGGAAGTTGATAAGTCCTGGACGTAAGGATAGCATAGATCAATTTTTTTACATCATACCCGTTGACAACAAAATCAGAAGCTAACCAATCCAGTAAATCCTGACTCCAGGGCTCTTTATCCATGACGTCCACAGGCTCAATAATCCCACGGCCCATCAACTGAGCCCATATACGGTTGACCAGCGTGCGGTACAGCCGCCCATCTTTAGGTTGTGTCAAATATTCGGCTAACTGTTTCAAGCGATCTTTCGTAAAAGCTGCAGAATCAATTTTGCCGAGTTTAGCAAAAAGTATTCGAGTACCCGCCCTTTTACCGGTAGGTTTATCGCACCGATTAATTTCCAATGACGAATCTGCAAATATGTTAGCGAAAGCGTACGCGTCGTCCAGCCTCCAGTCATTAATAAAACTATCATGACAGGAAGCGCACTTGATATTCAATCCCAAAAAGACTTGGGAAACATTCTGCGCTGCCTGCATTTCGATCCGCTGACTTGCGTTGATCGATCCGCGCCATTTGATGCCACGGATAAAGCCGTTGGATTCCTTTTCCGGACTTATCAACTCCCGGACAAAAGCATCGTAAGGTTTATTATTCTTCAAGGAACTATAAAGCCATTTTGTAATGTCGGACCTTCCACCGTCGATATATCCGGCGCCGGTGTAATCGTTGCGCAGGGCATCATTCCAGAAGGTAAGCCAATGTTGCGCATAATCTGCATTTTGGTTTAGCAATGCGCGAACAAGTTGCTCACGCTTGTCTTGCTGTGCATTCCGGATAAATGCATCGATCAGATCGGGCGCCGGCAACAAGCCGGTCACGTCAAGGTAAACCCTGCGTATGTACGTGCGGTCGTCCACCACACTTCCCCAGATGATTTTATTTTTCTGAAAATAGGAATTTACAAACCGGTCAATCGGAAGCGTTACTCCACTGTAAACCGGAGGAATGACGGGCATGCGTGGCTCGAGAGCGGCCACACGGTATAAACTTTTTTCCGGACCTTGCGGCCAAGGCACTCCCTGCTGTATCCAGAACCGGATTGTAGCGATCTCCTCCCTTGTGAGTCGCTTTCCTTTTGCCGGCATCCTCCTCCTGTGATGCGGAGACAGTTCAATCCGCCGGATGATTTCGCTCTTTTCAGGATGTCCGGGTACCAGAATAACACCATTTTCTCCTCCTTTCATTACGAATTCTCTGGTGTCCAAACGCAACTTGCCCTTCGCCTTAGAACGCCCGTGACAGCTATAACAGTTGTGAGCCAAAATAGTACGGACCTGCAGGTTGATTTCCTGTACCTGGCCATCGCTGAGCGGTCCATCGTACGCAGCGTAGCTAATACCACTTTGACTTTTTTCATTCGGTTCGTCCGATGGTAAAGCGCTGGTAAGATAATCCTCGCCGCGCGTCAACATGGTGCCGAAATGGCCGGCAATGAGAACAACAACGACCGTGAAAACGAGTAAGGTCCTTTGTACAAGGAGTGAATATCTAAAATACGCCAGGGCAGTAATGGTGGCAAGGACCATCGTGGCGATACCCAACCATTGGTGAACCGGTAAGATTGTGCTTCCATAATCTTCCGAGTTCGATAACAACAGGCCAAATGCCACCGCCAGAACAGAAGAAACAGCCCCGACCACAATCAACACTTGTGTCGCCGCCATGAAATCAACGCTTTTTCTTTTCCATGCAATAACCTCCATCAGCAGTGCAACACACAACACGCCGATTGGAAAATGAACAACCAAGGGATGCAGCTTTCCCAAAAAAATCCAAAGCCAATAACCATTTTCGATATCATTCCCGTTTTCTTTGGCAAACGATGGAATGAGGAATACCGAAACAAAAAATAACACCGCCGCCACCCGGATCATAACAATCCATGAAAGAGATAAACCCGATGACTTCTTTAAGGTGGATTTAGTTTTCATTTAATCCTGACGATAATTATTATGACAACCCAAACAGGCATTGTTTCACTTACCTACATCCTTAATCCTTTATTCCAATGTCATTTCACAAAGATAAATTCAATAGACTTTCAAACAAATTCCGTATCGTACCGCTTACCGGTTACCTACTTCAACTTGCAAGCGGCAACTCAATAAAAAAAGTAGTTCCCTGATTATCCTTCGATTCAAACCAAATCCTTCCTCCCGCCTGTCTGACAATCTGCATGGCCATTGCCAGGCCCAGTCCTGAACCGGATTTCTTGGTTGTAAAATGAGGTTGGAAAACATTCTCCTGTATCTCCCGGGTCATTCCTTTCCCATTATCCTGGATCGAAATAACAACCGCACTTTGCTGGATTGTCGCACGAATGGTTATAACCATGTCCTGCCCTTCCTTCCTTGACTGGAAGGCATTAATAATGATATTGGAGATGGCCCTGCTGAAAGATGTTGCGTCAACTGAAACAATGGGGGCGTTTTCAGCAGGGTGATAATTGACGCGCCCTCCTGTCTCTGCGTCAAAGAGCTGAATGGCACCCGACAATAATTCGTTCAGGTCTGTCTTCTGTGGCGACGAGGCGGGCATGCTGGCGAACGTGCTGAAGGAGGAGGCGATCTGATTCAGAATATCAACCTGCTTCAACAAGACATCCACCGATTTTTGGGTTTTTTCTATGGGCAAATTGCCCGATTTCAACGCCTGTTCCATTTGCTGAAGGGTTAACTTCATCGGTGTGAGGGGATTTTTGATTTCATGCGCTACCTGCTTGGCCATTTCACGCCAAGCCGTTTCCTTTTCGCTTTGAGCCAGCGCCCGCTTGCTTTCCTCAAGATTTTCTACCATCCGGTTATATTCTCTGACCAGCAAACCTATTTCGTCTGAGGAGTTCCATTGAAGAGGTTTATTTTGCCCCGTCAATGTCGTTTGTCCCAGTGTCTTGGTTATGAATCGAATCGGAAACGTCAGGTTACTGGATGCCCAAAATGATAGCAACGAAAATAGTATAAACACCAGCACAAACACAATAAGAATATTGGACAGTATAAGCGTCTGACTGCGCTGTAGAAAAGTAGCCGATTCAAAAAACGGCAGACCTACAATGGCCACCAATTTTCCAGTCTCCGACGACAACACCGAAGAATAGGCACAACTGTACTGCAGTTTTCCAATCTGCTCGCTGGTGACGGTCTGAAGCTCCCGTTGCAAAACAATTTTTTTCCATGCTCCTCTGTCCATCAAAGGTGAAATCAATTGGTCGTCAAACAAGGCGGGCTGTGAGGTTGCTATTAATTTTCCATCAGGTGAGTAAACCGAAATATCCATTTTTGATAAAGCTGCATTTTCCTCGATCCAGTTTTCGAGTTTGGATTCGTTGATGATTTTTGTGCTGTCACTGGAAATCAGACTTGAGATCCGCTGACTTATTGCACTGGATCGCTCTAAAAAGTTCCTGGTAATCGCTTCCTCATTGGATCGTCCTATCAATGTAAGCGTAGTAATGCTCACGGCCAGCACAGGAAGTAGAAATGCGAGAAAGATGAATAACTGGATGCGCGCTGTATAGTTAACTTTTTCGCCTTTGAAATAAGCATAAATGCCCAACGTTCCCTGACCTATAAACAAGAGACTCAATCCCAGAACGAACCAAAATGAAAAATTTGTAATGAAGTAGGATCCTGCATACGTTGCGGCCGAGACAATCGCTACCGGTCCATCTTGATCTTCAATTCCAATGTGAAAATAATTATTGTCGACGATTCCTATATCAAATAACGCTGCGCTCCCAATGCGGTCGATCTGAAAATCCCGTTCATAATTGAATGGACCAAAGCTGCTTACTAGTTTCCTGTTGGTAAAAACAGCGTAACTAAAATCCCGGTTTCTGTAGATTTGATTGAATCGGTTGTCGACGAGCAACTCGGGATACACGTTGTCAGGGATCACGCGTTTAAGCGATAAGTCAAGCTCGATTGCTCCCACCGGTCGTTGATAATAGATTGGAATGACAACATGATAGCGTTTGATGGCATTTCCATCGGAAGCATTTGTATAAGAAATACCCTTGTAATCGGTAGGCTGAAAATTTCTGCCAGCAGCAGATCTGACACTATCAGCATTTTCCTTTGGTAGTAATGTCAGTTTATAATCTTCATTCCGAGTCGTGATGGTGATTTCGTAGCGGTCAAAATAATTATTCAGGTACACCCTTCTTATTTTGTCCGCTACTGCCGACTTATTCAAAAAAAGACTTGCCATTCGTGTTTGAATGAATTGGTCTTTTGCGATCCGTTGCCGGGCTTGATCCAGCAGGTATTCTCCGAGAACATCCCGGTCCGTCAAAAAGTCCTTACCAAATCGGAACTGGTCTTGTACCTGTCGCTCTTTATAAAATTTGCGCACGGCTCCGGCATTTTGAAAACTGAAAATACTGAGTGAAAATATCAGGTAAATAAATAGCTTAAAAGAAATACGAAATGCACCATTGGTAAGTCCCGATATTTTTAAAACTGAAAAGAACACAATACCGAGGAGCATGGTTGCCAACAGATTGCGGCCGGTCATGTAGAATTGAAGGATAAAAAGCAGGGAGGCAATAAGAAGGCCCACAAAAAAATAAAGTGACCGACCATCAAACAGATGATTTGCCAGCAAAAAGAAGATATGAATGAATAAAAAACTGGTGACACATCCTGTCAGCACCGCAGCGAGGGCTGTTACCCTGGCCGCATCGAATGAAATGGATTGGGTAATATCCAGGGACAGGGTTGAATTGTGGTAGATAGCTTCAATAAAGTCAAATGGAAAAAGTAAGCCTAAGAAACACATCAATAAGCAAACAGTACCGGCTATATATCGTTGAGTACCAGAAAACTTCAACAGCCATCGAACGAACTTAAACTTTTTAAAGTTCAGGAACAGGTAAGCCACCAGTATCAATAGCACCATCGCATTAAAAAACAAATCCCCCAACGATGCATTCAAGGAAGAGGATGCAAATTTTTTGGGGTCAAAGACATCGGATGGAAAATAAAGCGCGGGTAAATTGATAGCGATCATGCCCAACCTGATTCCCAGGAGCCCCAGGAGGAGCATGAATAAAGCGAGATCATAGCTAAACGATTTTTCAAAGAACACTTTAAACTTCCATACAGCAATGAATAATAGAAGGACTCCGGCTGACAACAAGAACAAGGATAACACGCTTTCATGCACTTCGGGTTTCTCAGGAAGAATCCTAAAAAGTATTTTCCCATTGGCAACAACTGGTTCCCCACTCAGCACCGCGGGACCAAAAATCTGAAGGTCTTTTATGGGGAAAATGGTGGGCTCCCATTGTGATGAGAGAAAATTATTGATGATCGGATATCGGTCCGTCAGTTTCAAAATGCCATACAAGGACGATCCACTGACAGTGGGCCACTTCTTCACGAGGAAGTCTCCGGAGGAAGAACTTTCAAATGCCACGCTATCAATCAGCGTTAATAATGCCACGTTGGGAAGAAAATATGAATGATTCCAGGCGAGGACGCGATTGCTGTCAGCCAGGACAAAAAAGTGATGCGCCTGATCCCATACAGGGGAAGAAACATCACATTGATCCGCCAGGAGTTGTTTTGCTTCCCGATCCATGAGCGCAAACTCGGACTCAACATTGTGCTGAATCGTCGTGACCAACTTTTGATGAAATTTTCCTGAAAAATAAATACGGGTCAATAAGCCCGTCCCAATAAACAGTACAGATAATAGTAGTAGCCCGATACTTCGTGCATTCATAGATATCTTACTGAGTACTACCCGACACTATAGGTGGTGTAAGTTGCTGATTCATTAGATAGTAGATCAGTATTTATGTTGTCTGAGTAACTAGCGAAGTGGTAACGTACATGCCAAGAAAGGTGTTTACGGTTTACGGTTGGGGTTGAAATGGAGCCCTCCAAACCAGTATAGCCAAAGGACGCGTGACGCTCGAAATGAAAACGGAGTACAAATGACCGCAAGAACTGCGATCAAGACCAGGTAAGCAACTTCCGGCAGTTCAATAAAGGTGTAAATCGTAAGCCCAAAGACAATCAACAAGACAACATTAAACGCATACGTAATAAACATCGCTCCATAATAAAAGCCTGGCTCCGGCTCAAAGGTGGCAGCGCACACCGTGCAATTCATATTCATGTCTGAAAAATGCAAAATATTAGAAACCGGGTATTTGAAAATATCCCCTTCCCGGCAAGCGGGACATTTACCGGAGAAAAGTGCGCTTTTGTAATTCTTTTTGTTCATTTGATTTGCTGGTACGGTACCAGAGCCAGGCAATAACTGCTACCGCGATATACGGTGCAAAGAATAAATACAAGATACCGAAATTAATCCCCGCTGCTATGCCGATATTCCCATTGCTTACATTGTTCTCCAACGTGGTCCGGCACATTGAGCATTGAGCACTGGCGAAGGATATTCCGCTCACCCATAAGACGATCAATAAGCTTAACTTTTTCATCATGCCCGATAGTAAGGACTAATCATTATGTAGACAACAACCCCCGTAATAGCCACATACAGCCAGATTGGGAATGTGAATTTAGCCAATCTGCGGTGTCGTTCAAAGTTACCTGCCAGGGCGCGGGAAAAGGTGAATAGCACAAATGGTATCACGACGACTGAAAGCCCAATGTGCGAAATCAAAACAAAGAAATAAATGCCTCTTGAAATACCCTGCCCTCCATAGGGCGTTGGTTCAGTGGTCATGTGGTAGAGTATGTACATCACCAAAAAGGCAGTGGAAAGGCCAATACAGGTTTTGTTCAGCATTTCGTGCAAGGAACGTTTCTTATTTTTTATGGCCCAGAATGATGTCATTAGCAGAAAGGCTGTGATTCCGTTAATAGAAGCATAAATCGGCGGTAGAAATGTGAAATCATAACCTTTCACAGGTGGGATCCTGAAAAGTACCGCAACGGCCAGCGGTATAATGATGGATAAAACGATGATTAATTTATGATAGGGCTCCCGCTGATCCTCCATGCTAATATTTTTTCAGTAAGATTTTCAGTTCCACGCGCAGCCGGTCTACTTCTTCCCGCAACCGCAAATCATAATAACCACGGATCCGGCCTTCCATATCTATTAACACCGCCTGGTTTGGTTCGTTCACAAAAAAAATACATTTCTTCCAAACGTTACTCGTGGCAGAGTCTGTTGCAAGAAGGAAAGCCTCCTTTAACCAAACGTTGTCCGGACCGAACTCTTCATCAATTGCAGATTTTAGTTTATTAAAATCGAATCCCCGTTCTGGAAATACCAGCACTTTTGCCTCTTGCTGAGTTACATAAGTCACCGGCCAGACAGTATTTGGTATGCGGTATGGCTTATCATAAGTTTGTCCACAGCCCGATGGTGGCCTGACAACACCTTCTTCAAAATAAATCGGAATATTAAATTCGTTCCTGCCTGCATACTTGAGGAAGACAAATACCAATGCCGGGAGCAGCAGGGCAAGGAACAAATACAGAACCTTTTTCAATGTATCTTTAAAATAAAAGAAGGCTAATGTTTTTCAACCTTAGCCCTCCAGCGACCGGGTGATCCGGGAATAAATTTCTAATAGGTTACGATCTTTGTACCCTCATACACAAAAGCGACGAGCATCCAAGCAATAAAGATCATCGGTATCAGGACGGACCAGAAAAGAACTTTCACTTCATACTTCAAGTGCATGAACTCTCCCACGATGTAACCTGCTTTTACAATCGTCAGGATAACAAAAAGAAAGGTTTTAGCCGGGCCATGTGGCAAGGTGAATGCAATTATAAATTCACCCATCGTTACCAACAGAAGAATCAGCGCCACCCTCCAAAGTTTTTTTATTTTCTCTTTGTTCGGTGGGAGTACAACTATCTGGGGTTCTTGATGTGTCATTGTATCTGTGATTAACGATTAAACAAGATAAAAGAATGTAAAGACGAACACCCACACCAGATCAACGAAGTGCCAATATAAACCTACTTTTTCAACCATCTCATAGTGACCTCTCCGATCATATACGCCGGTGGCAGCGTTGTAATAAATCAACCAGTTAAAAAGTACCCCGCTGAAAACATGGAAGCCATGGAAGCCGGTTATGAAAAAGAAGAAATCAGCAAACGCCGGCGGGCCGTATTGATTTTCATGCAAATTGGCGCCTTGGACAATCCGCTGGACCCATTGTCCATTGACAACTTCAGACATAGGTGTTCCCTCGCCTGAACCAATAATAAAGTGGGTCCATTCCCATGCCTGGCAGCTTAAGAAAGTCAAGCCTCCCAAAATTGTCCAGAGCATCCATTTTTCCACAGCCTGGCGATCCATGCGGTGACCGGCTTCAACCGCCAGCACCATTGTTACTGAGCTCATGATCAAAACAAAGGTCATGAATCCCACAAAAACAAGCGGCAATTCTATTCCGTGTACAAACGGGATGGCATCATATACCTTTTCGGGAATAGGCCAATGGGTGGTGGCGAAAAAAAAGTCTTTTACAGGTCCTATGTAAGCCGGATTGGATGACCGAACCATGCCATACGTAATCAACAGTCCGGAAAAAGTAAAGGCATCCGACATCAGGAAGAACCACATCATGAGCTTGCCGTAGCTCACTCCCATTGGGGAAGTGCCGCCATCCCATACGCTTTTACCGGGAGAAACTGCGGCTGTTGTTTGTGACATAGAGTAGAGTTTACAGGTTTCTAATCGATCGCTAATCTACTACTGAATCGATGAATTACCAATGGGGTTTTTATCGATTTATCAGAAAAAAAATAAATAAATAAATCCATAAGGCACCCAAAAAATGCCAGTACGTCGTACACATTTCCATCTGGGCCATATTTTTGGAATGGATCCTGAGTCGGATGGCCGAATTGAGCACGATCAAAAGGAAAACAACGGCACTAATAATATGCAAGCCATGCACGAACGAAATGGCAATTACAAACGAACCTGAAGGATTTCCCACAAAGTGAACCCCCTGCCTGGCCATTTCTCCCCAGCCCTTAACCTGTCCAATTAAAAACAGCACCCCCAGGACGCTGGTGATCAGAACCATTATTTTAACGACGCCTGTATTATCCTTTTTGGCTGCAAAATAGGCCACCTGCATGGTTACGCTGCTGACTGCAATGATCGCGGTGGTGTAGTAAAACAGAAGTGGTAATTCAAAATACAACCAGTTCCCCTCAGCCTGCCGCACAATATAGGCGGAGGTTAGCGATGCAAAGAGCATCATCACGCTCGCCATGAATAACCACATCGCAAACTTCTTTGGATGCATGGCAATAGGCTTCTTCGGTTCCTCCACTATCTTCATCTCACTCCTCACCGACTTTTCCATAATTGAATTCCAATTAATTTTTTTACTACCCTTTGCCATTTCAAAAAGGGCTTTAGTCCTCTACTAAATCACCCACTTTACCAACTTCACTCGCTATCCCCGGTTGGCGTCAAACTTTGTCCAACAAATACGCGATCTGAACAATCGGCAAATACAGGAAGGAGCCAAACATGATTCTCAAGGCTGACTGCTGGCTGCCTGTTTTCATCAATGAAAAGGTTTGGCCAAAAAACGCTACGCCGCAGATGGTTGCTACGATGGCGGAGTCAAGACCCGTCATCCCAAATTTTGCCGGTAGCAGTCCCAGTGGTATCAGGAACATTGTGTAAATCATAATTTGAATGGCAGTATTCAAGTCTTTGCCGCCGCCGGATGGCAAGAGTTTAAAGCCGGCTTTTTTGTAATCATCGTCGGCAACCCAAGCGATGGCCCAAAAGTGTGGGAACTGCCAAATGAATTGTATTCCGAAAATAATCATCGCCTCGTGTGTGATTTCTCCTGTGGCTGCAATCCACCCCAGCAGTGGCGGCAATGCCCCGGGAAAAGCACCGACAAAAACAGCGATCGGCCCTACCCGCTTGAGCGGCGTGTAGACGAAACAATACAACAGCATTGAAACGATCGACAAGGCAACGGTAAGTGGATTCGTGAAACTCCACAGCAGGAAGAGACTCAGGAGCACACACAGTCCGGCAAAAATCAGCGCTTCAGAAACCGTAAGACGGTGAGTAGGAAGCGGTCTCATTTTGGTACGCTCCATCAATTTATCAAAATCTTTCTCAATGACCTGATTAATCGCCACGGACGCCCCTGACAAAAGGAAGCCAGCCAAGGTGAGGATAGCCAAAATGAACCAATTCATAGAGCCCCGCGTCGCGAGTCCATATCCGAATGCGCAGGAAAAAGCTACCAGCATGGATAGACGCGGCTTTAGCAGTTCCAAAAAAGCTTTTGCCTTAAAGGCAAATGACAATGATTGTAAACGTTGGTCGTGACTTGTAATCATATTAGTCTTTAAACACTCCCGGGAGCCGATGGTTCGTCTCCAAGTACACCTGATAAAACCAGCCAAACGTCACTACTGCCAGCAATAAGTGAATGGGCTGCAATAACGGCGGAACAGCAAGGAAGGCCATTGCAGCACCCGTCAACAAGGACGACAAAATTAACAGGAAAGGCACAACCAAAAACGATTTTTCGGTGCTTGTTTTGCGAAGTTTAAGCCATAGTCCAGCAATGATTAAAAGGATCAACCAGGAAAAGGTTCTGTGAATAATAAAATCGAGCCCTGCATTGGCGATCCAATCTTCCCGGTTAACCGTGGCCGCCAACCGATCGAGCGTCTCTCTAACCTGCGTACCCAAAAATATCTGAATTAAAAGCGCGGCCATACCTCCTATCAGCCAGGTGCTGAGATTTTTAACTTGCAGGACTTTCCGCTGGCCGGAACGGACCATCAGCCACACTAAGATGGCTACGATCAAAAGTGCCAGAAGCATGTGAACCGTGACGGTCCAGGAGGTGAGGTTGGTGGAGACTACAATAGAGCCCAGCCAGCCTTGAATAATTACCAGTATCAGCACAACCAACGACCCATTAAATAATGCCGGATCAACTTTCTTTATTCTCCAGGAGGCTACGAAAAGCGCGATGATCATCATTC
This sequence comes from Cyclobacteriaceae bacterium, assembly GCA_025350305.1. Lineage (GTDB taxonomy): Bacteria > Bacteroidota > Bacteroidia > Cytophagales > Cyclobacteriaceae > ELB16-189. The sequence continues at coordinate 19,263 of JANXYC010000098.1, forward strand.
CAATCACCACCCCCACAAGCCGGTTGAGGTACTCTACCCATGTTTTGGACGCATTGAAATCCGCCTCTACAAGGATCGACTTATCTTCCAGGATTTTATTTGAAGTCTCCTGAAGGCCAATGAATGACAAGTAACGCGCAAATTTCTGATTCTTCTTTTCCCGGTAGGAAGCAAACTGCTCTTTGTAGTTCTCGGGCAGCTGGCTAACAGCAGTGGGTGGAACCCACTGTCCAAAACATTTTGGCCAATCAGGGCAGCCCATACCCGAGCCGGTACTACGCACTACCCCGCCAACAAGAACCAAAAAATAAACAGCGACCAGCGTGGATAAGCATAGCTTACGAAACCGCCTGGTCGCTGTAGAGTTCAATTATTTCAGCTCAGTGCTTTTTCTCGTCAATGACGATGGCACCGGTATTTCCCATCTCCAATTTAATGAGTTCGTTTTCATGAGGCAGGTTGGACTCCGGTGTCTCAGAGTACGGTATTGTTTGAGGAATGTAATCTTCTTTCGCTCCCGGTTTGCTGTAGTCATACGGCCAACGATAGACGGTTGGAATGTCTCCCGGCCAGTTGCCATGCTTTGGATGACGCGGGGTTGTCCATTCGATTGTATTGGAGTCCCAGGGATTTGCAGAGGCTAATCTGCCACGGAAAATGCTGTAGAAGAAATTAAACAAGAAAATGAATTGGGCCGACAGCGTAACGATTGCCGCGATACTTACGAGCATATTCAAGTCCGCAAATGAACTGAATGTTTCAAAGTTGGTCCATGAATAGTACCTGCGTGGGAAACCGGCGATACCGATGTAATGCATGGGGAAGAACACCAGGTACACACCCACAAAGGTCATCCAGAAGTGGATGGACCCCAATCGTTCGTCCATCATCCGGCCGAACATTTTCGGGAACCAATGATAAATACCAGCAATCATACCAAAGAACGATGCGCTTCCCATTACCAGGTGGAAGTGCGCCACAACGAAGTACGTATCGTGAAGTTGAATATCGACTGCCGAGTTACCCAGGAACAAACCGGTGATTCCACCCGTGAGGAAAAACGAAACCAAGCCAATGGAAAACATCATCGCGGATGTAAATTTGATGTTTCCTTTCCACAGGGTGGTAACGTAATTAAAAATCTTAACCGCCGATGGTACAGCGATAATCAATGTAAGAAGGGTAAAGATGGAACCAAGGAATGGGTTCATACCAGTCACAAACATGTGATGCGCCCACACCACGAACGACAGAATCGTGATGAACAGCATGGACCCTACCATCGCTTTGTAACCAAAGATGGGCTTCCTGGAATTTGTAGCAATAATTTCTGAGGTAATTCCCAACGCAGGAAGCAACACGATGTAAACTTCAGGGTGGCCCAGGAACCAAAATAAATGCTGGAATAAAATAGGACTGCCACCCACATGTGGCAACGCTTCACCAGCGATATAAATGTCGGACAAATAGAAGCTAGTACCGAAACTTCGGTCAAAAATCAACAGCAGCGCGGCGCCAAACAAAACAGGGAATGACAATAAGCCGATGATTGCAGTAAAGAAGAATGCCCAGATCGTCAGTGGCAAGCGGGTAAACGACATGCCCTGTGTGCGCATGTTGATAATCGTAGTGATGTAGTTAATGCCTCCGAGCAGTGTACTGACAATAAACAAGGCCATTGAAACGAGCCATAACGTCATACCAAGTCCTGATCCCTGTACCGCCTGTGGCAAAGCACTTAGCGGAGGATACACCGTCCAGCCGCCGCCGGCAGGCCCCGTAGAGATGAAGAGCGAAGTAAACATTACGGCACTTGACAAGAAAAAGAACCAATACGAGAGCATGTTCATGAAGCCTGAGGCCATATCGCGCGCGCCCACCTGAAGGGGTATGAGGAAGTTACTAAACGTTCCGCTCAGACCGGCCGTCAACACGAAGAACACCATGATCGTACCGTGCATCGTAACTAGCGCAAGATAAAATTCCGGGTCAATTTTTCCATCCGATGTGAGCCAGCCTCCCAGCAAGGGACGAAGCCATTCCAGCTTCGCATCCGGGAAGCCCAGTTGAAGGCGGAATATTACTGACAGAACCCCACCAATCAGTGCCCACGCCATCCCTGTTATGAGGAACTGCTTCGCTATGACTTTATGGTCCTGGCAGAAAATGTAACTCGTCCAGAAGTTACCATGGTGATCATGCTCTTCGTGGTCATCGTGGTGGTGTACTTCTGTATGTACGTGTATATCAATAGTTGCCATGTCTGGTATCTTTCTATTTAATGGTTGTAACCGATTGTACTACTCCTTGCTGCTGTGAGCCATTGTCGGGGGCAATGCCGGATTTTATCATGGCAAACTCCCGAAGATTGGCCGGTACGAACTTGAGATAATCAGGATTTTGTTTTAACCAGGATTCCTGTGAATTTTTCCATTTCATGTAGGTCTCGTCATCGTCCACAACCACAGGAAACCTCATAGAAAAATGACCTTTGCCGCATATTTCTGTACAAGCCATTTCGTAGTTGAAATTTGGATTGCCCGTTTCATCACGCATCTGCTGGGTCGTCTTCTTGGGTATGAACTTAAATACCGTTTGCATACCCGGCACCGCATCCATCTTCACCCGGAAGTGTGGTAAGAACACACTGTGCAAAACATCTTTCGCCCGGATTTTCAATAAGACTTCTTTATCTACCGGCAAGTGAAGTGTTTGTGACTTGAAATCATCAAAGGAATTCTTGTCAGAAAGGTCAAGACCAAATTCATTGGTAGGGTCGATCAGTCGAAAATCAATTTTGCCAAGTTCCTCATCTTTTGGTCCCGGATAGCGGGCTGTCCAGGTCCACTGCTGACCCACGAGTTCAATGACGACAGCATCTTTGGAAGCAGGGCCAGTAATATCATTCCACACGCGAAGTCCCTTGAAAATCAAAAGAGCCATTACTACTGCCGGAACCAAGGTCCACAGAATTTCCAATTTGTGGTTATCCGCTACGAATTCAGCCTTACGGCCTTCCTGATATTGATACTTGTAGGTAAACCAAAACATAGCAATAAAGATGATGGTGAATGCCACCACGCAAATGCCCATCGTGATCCAGAACAAATCATCTGTAATTTTTCCGTGCTCGGAGGCCACCGGTAGCGTGTACTTTTTAAAGTGAGCAAACGAATACCAGAAGAACAATAGTAAACTCAATACCATAAAGGCCATGAAGAGAAATGCATTGATTTTATTGCCGGAGCCTACCTTCGTCTTCACCTCTTCCACCAACCCCACCAAATTGCCGATCCGGAAGATCATAAACAGAATGACCAGGACGAGCACCACTCCTATTCCAATAATTATTTGCATCATATTCTCTGTCGTTAACGTTCTGCTACTTCTTTTAAATATGGTGACCCAGGCTCTCCTGCATCATCGGATCATGCTTCGGTACCAGGGGAAATTTCGTCAAACTGGTGAGGGTGACAAACAGGAAAGCAGCCATGAACATAATGGCCATACCAATTTCCAGAAGGCCAAGTTCTCCCGCGCCTTTCATTACTCCGGGTGTCACCATTTGATAATGGTCAAACCAGTGACCCATGATGACAATCGGACAAACCACCTGCAACATCGAGATTTGCCGTTTCGCATCTCTTGTCATTAACAACAAGAAGGGCAAAACAAAGTTTAAGATGAGGTTGGCAAAAAATATCCAACTGTAGGGAGCTACAGTCCTTCGTTGAACGAAATACACCGTTTCCTCCGGTATGTTGGCATAAAAGATCAACATAAACTGGCTGAACCAGATGTAGGTCCAGAAAATGCTAAAGGCAAACACAAATTTTCCGAGGTCGTGAAGATGGTTGGAGTTCACCACCTTTAAATAACCCGCCCCTTTCAATGAAACAGTGATAAATGTAATCATTGCCAGGCCCGTGACCCACCAGCTGGCAAAAACATACCATCCTGTCATGGTGCTGAACCAATGCGCATCGATGCTCATCACCCAATCCCATGCTGCAACCGAAGAACTTACAGCAAAGATGATTAAGAAGATGGCCGACAATTTTCTCGATGTATACCAATGCTCCAGTGAACCATCAATATCCTCCGCCAACATTTCCTTTTTTATCCAGATAAAGAACAAGTACCATAGACCAAAGAAAATTACCATTCTCAGAACGAAAAAAATGGGGAAGCTTCCTGCAGCCATAGGCCAGAAAAAGAAGCCGGATTTACCATCCAGGATTTTATCATACTCTTCAACGTTGCCTTTGTCGTAGAGGCCTGCGTGGGTCCAATGAAATACGTCGTCCTTGACAACGAACCACAACACAAGCATCAACAAACCTGCTATCGGGATCCAGTGGCCCATCGCCAACGGTACACGTTTCACGCCCGCCGACCAACCGGCCTGAGATGCATACTGAATGGCAATAAAAAATAAGCCAATAATCGCGAGACCCGTAAAGAACACATTGTTCATCCACAACGATGTAAAAATTCTCTTAACAAGTGTGGAACTGCCGTGATGTTCTCCTCCGCCACCTTCATGACCAGCTTCTGCCTGCTGTGTGCTGGCTACCATATTCTTTGAAATCTCAGTAGTGATATGTTCCTTGCCCTCCGCCCTGGGCGAGTGTTCAGCCGACGATGGCATCAATACACCGATGATAAATAGGAGAAGCCCCGCTCCAAATAACATAAAGAGTTTTGAGCGTGTTCCGGACTTGAATTCGTACTTTTCGTCAGCTATAATGTGTGTATCGTTCATTCGTGCGATCGTTTATCAATTATTTCTGCTTCTGTAAAGCCTTCACGTATTTGGCAATCTTCCACCGGTCTTCAGGACTTACCTGTGAACCATGCGAGCCCATCAAACCCGCCCCATGTGTAATGACCTGAAAGATGTGACCTTCCGTAATATTTACATACGCGTCTCCTTTCAGGTTGGCCACTCCTGGATATTTGTCTGACACTTTTCCATCGGCCTCTCCTTTGGCGCCGTGACAATGCTTACAGTATGTTTCGTACAAAATTTTTCCGTCAGCAAGAACTGCCACGGTTGAGTCCAGGGGATTTTTCATGCCTGCGGTGACGATGTCAACACTGTCTTTAGAAACGCGGACGTTGCGATAGGGCAACCAGCCGTACTTATTCCTGCTTACCGTGTTCGGAGCAGGCTCGCGCATATTCATACGGTACGGATTGTATTTATTGGAATTGAAGTATTCTCCACGCTCCGCACCATTGTCCAATGAATTGACCCAACGGCCAGCGCTCTCATCTGTAATTTGCGACAGTGGTTCGTAGGCTACGGAGTGATACATATTGGGAGCGTACTCCAGGCCCGGGTTATCACCGCCCGCGCATCCGAACAATACGATAGCTGTGGATGTACCCAGTAAGATATTTTTAATACTCATAATTCTCATTTCACTAAAAGCTTTTCTCGTTTACTTCAGAGGCACCATTCTCCTTCAATATTCGTCGAATCTCTTCTTTGCTTACCTTATTTGCGCCCAGGTCGATGGCCATTACATGCTTATCATCCGTGCTCCTGAGATCGTATTGCCTCGGCCATTTGTACGGCTTCATATCGCTTACAATCAAGAATGTTCCAACCATGCCGAAGGCGGAAAGTAGCACCGTGAATTCAAAGGTGACCGGAATAAAGGGTGGTATGTTGTGGAAGTTCTTTCCACCGATGATCATCGGCCAGTCGTAACCCAGCATCCAGATTTGAGTGAAGAGTGCCAGACTTGTTCCCGTCAATCCAAACAAGAATGCCGCAATCGGAAGTCGTGAACGGGTATAACCAAGCACTTCATCCAACCCATGCACGGGAAAGGGTGAATACACTTCCTTAATCTTCACTCCTTTGTCGCGGATGTTCTCGACTGCATGAAGAAGAACATCTTCATCATCAAAAATCCCGACTAAAAAATTTTCCTTATTCGTCATGATACACTATTTCATTTTAGTGAGTTGATTTCTTTTTCTCTGACGTAGCTTTAATAATACTCTTGACCTCTGCCATGTTGATGACGGGGAAAAACTTTGCAAAAAGAAGGAAGGCGGTGAAGAATATTCCGAACGTAAACAAATACTGCCCAATGTCATACATCGTTGGGTGAAACATTGTCCAACTGGAAGGAAGATAATCCCGGTGGAGTGAAGTAGCAATAATCACAAATCGTTCGAACCACATTCCAATGTTTACAACAATGGACAGAATGAACGTTGCCACGAGGCTGGTACGAATTTTCTTAAACCAGAAAAGCTGGGGAGAAATCACGTTGCATGTCATCATGGACCAGTACGCCCACCAGTACGGGCCCGTGGCACGATTGATAAACGCATACTGCTCGGCCGGAACTTGTCCGTACCAGGCAATAAAGAATTCCGTGATGTACGCAACTCCTACGATGGAACCCGTGATGATGATGACGATATTCATCAGCTCCACGTGATAGATTGTAATATAGTCCTCCAAATGGAAAACCTTTCGTGTAACAAGGAGCAGCGTCAGCACCATCGCAAAACCAGAAAAAATAGCACCTGCAACAAAGTAGGGTGGAAAAATAGTAGTGTGCCATCCCGGTACAACCGAGGTAGCAAAGTCCATCGACACGATTGTGTGAACGGAAAGCACCAGGGGTGTTGATAAGCCTGCCAGGATGAGTGCAACTGATTCATAGCGCATCCACGTTTTTGCGGCACCGTCCCATCCAAAGCTCAGGGCATTATAAACGTTAGCTCTTGACTTATTTCCCATTTTCACCGCACGGTCGCGGATCACAGCAAAATCCGGGATCAACCCCATGTACCAGAAAATCAGGGATACGGAGAAGTACGTCGAGATGGCAAACACGTCCCAAAGCAACGGTGAGTTAAAATTCACCCACAGGGATCCGAAAGCATTGGGTAATGGAAACACCCAGTAAGCACCAAGCCATAAGCGGCCCATGTGGAACGCCGGGAAGCTAAGGGCGCAAATCACGGCAAAGATCGTCATCGCTTCCGCCGCGCGGTTGATTGACATTCTCCAGCGCTGCCGGAACAACAAAAGGATGGCAGAAATCAATGTACCCGCGTGACCAATACCGACCCACCACACGAAATTGGTAATGTCCCACGCCCAACCGATCGTTTTATTCAGTCCCCACATTCCGATACCATTCCACAACATGATCCAGCAGCAATACGCTCCGTACGCCAGCAGCACCAGCGAAACTCCGAAAGCCATCCACCACAAACGGGTGGGCTTCCCCTCTACCTGTCGGCTAATATCATGCGATACATCCGCAACGGTTTTTCCGCCGGTTACTAATGTTTCTCGTACAACTGATGATGCTTGCATATAAGTTAGTTCCGCGTTTCTGATTAAATGTTATGCGTGTTCTTTCACTTCATCTTTGTTTCTGATCTTGGTGAGATAGAAGATGTTGGGTTTCACGCCTATATCTTCCAGCACACGGTAGGCACGTGGGTTACCGATTTTCTTATCGATTCCGTACGGGCGCTTCGGATCTTTCTCAATTTTCAAAAGTTTGGTGATAGCGCTGGAAGAATCGTTCATGTCGCCAAACACAATGGCCCCTGTTGAGCAGGCCGCCTGACAAGCGGTAACTACCTCTCCATCTTTTACAGGTCTTCTTTCCCGTTTTGCATTGACTTTTCCGGCCTGAATTCGCTGCACGCAGAACGAACACTTCTCCATCACGCCGCGTGAACGAATAGTCACCTCTGGATTGAGCACCATGCGACCGAGGTCTGTGTTCATGGCGGGGTTCGACTCATAGAACTGCTGGTTGTCGTGATACTTGAACCAGTTGAACCGTCTCACTTTATAAGGACAGTTGTTTGCACAATAGCGGGTACCGATACAACGGTTGTACGTCATTTGGTTAAGGCCTTCCGTGCTATGGGTTGTTGCTGCTACCGGGCACACCGTTTCACAAGGGGCGTTGTTACAATGCTGGCATAGCATCGGCTGAAATACCACTTCAGGATTTTCCGAAGCTTTTTCCATGGCTGTGTAATTACCATGTTGTCCATCACTGCTGTAGTACCGGTCGATGCGCAGCCAATGCATTTCACGGCGGCGAATCACCTCCTTTTTTCCTACCAACGATACGTTGTTTTCAACATTGCACGCCACAATGCAAGCGCCGCAGCCTGTGCAACTATTGAGATCGATGGACATGCCCCAATGGTGGTTTTTATAATCATGCCCCTCCCATAAACTGATGGTACCCGGATCAACTTTTTCATCCCACTTGGTGACCTTTGGAAAATCGCGCCCAGCAGCCGGGTTTTTCTTGAATTCACTTAGTACCGACTCCTGGATCACACTTTCGCGACCCATGTAGGTCTGGTGTGTCTGGGTTTGTGCCAATTGGAACGCCTCATCGGTCTTAAGGAGCGTTACACCTGTAAATGTTCCTTTACTGAATGATCCATTCATCATGGACAGAAATGGATAGGCATTCACGCCCAGATTTTCAGCAACTTTTCCAACCTTCGTCCTTCCATAACCTACCGAAATACCGATCGTCCCTATCGCCTGACCTGGTTGAATAAGCACCGGAACATTCACTGAACTACCTCCGACAGTCAAGGTTCCCAGTTGAGTATTGCTTTCTCCATCATTTGTAAAACCAAGAGCGGTCGCATCTGCCTGTGATATCGTAATTGGATGATCCCAAACTATTTTGGTGATCGGGTCGGGCAACTCCTGCAGCAGTGGATTATTTGCTTGCGAACCATTGCCTACTGCATAACTTTCATATACGGCTAATTCCAAGCCGGGATTAGTTGCTTTGTAGGTTGATGAAATGATGGTTGAGGCAGCCGTTACATCACCGGCAAAGGAACCTTTAAAGTCTTCCGAAGGCAATTCATACACGCCATCATAAAGACATTTGTCCCACCATGCCTGGAAGTCCATTCCAGCATTTGCTTTGCCGTAATGCCAGTTCTTCCAGTTTTCCTTCAAGACGTTGAAATAATCAACGTTTTTCTCACCCGCCCACACCATGAAACTTTCCTGAGCTTGTCGTGATTTAAAGATTGGCGTAATGGCCGGTTGTGATAAGCTGAATAAATTTTTCTTTGGCTCAAAATCATTCCATGATTCAAGGTAATGATGATCAGGCGCCTTGTACGTAACCGAAGAACCTGTCTCATCCTCTGTATATCCAGTGGAAACAGTAAGAGAGATATTTTTAAGTGCGGAAGCTAATTTTGCACCCATTGGGTGATCATAGACCGGATTGCAGTTATAAAAAATAACAGCATCAAGCTTACCACCTTCTGCGTCCACTATAAAGGCGGACATTGCTTCATCATTTCCCTGACGGAAATTGACGGGCAAATTTGGAAGAATGGTACTTCCATAATTGCCTAGCATGTCATTAATCGCGTTCACGACTGTCTGCACCGCTTTGTCA
>JANXYC010000113.1 GCA_025350305.1 Cyclobacteriaceae bacterium
ATAGGATTTTAATTTGGGGTTTATGATCAAACAGGAATTAAAAAAGCGCATCTTTAGGAATGAAGAACAAAAATGAGCGTGGATTTTTTGATGAACAATTTCGGTTGGAAAAATTGACCTGTCAAAATGATCCATTGGTAAGGATCCTTCTGAATTGCTCCCAATTAATTTCTTGAAGCAACTTTACCAATGGATCATTTTGACAGGTCAATTTTTCCAACCGAAATTGTTCATCAAAAAATCCACGCTCATTTTTGTTTCTTCATTCCTAAAGATGCGCTTTTTTAATTCCTGTTTGATCATAAACCCCAAATTAAAATCCTATTCAACTAAGAGTTTTTAGAGGTGCCCTATAGTCCTTTTATTCCTTTTATTAACAATAGCCGTGTATTGGTACTATATGCATCAATTTGGATTTACAGCAAAATCAATTGCGGTTATTCGTACAGACGCTCCAGTAGGTAATTTGCTCTCAGACAGTAGCGTGATATTCCTTAATAAAAATTCATCCTTTGTATTCAGTGATCTTCCCGGTAGTCGAAAGCTTCATTTGTCAGGTGAAGCATTTTTTAATGTTAAGAACGATTCTTTACGGCCATTTTATGTACGCTGTGGTAGAGCCACTATAAAGATAATGGGCGCTTCCTTTTTTGTCAGAGCATATCCTGAAGAAGATACAAAAGTATTTATGATCGAAGGGAGCGCTGAAGTAGTATCCAACAAAAATGTTTACCAGCTAATAACCGGTGAAAATATGACGCTATTGCCCACAAATGAAGCATCGATTAAGACCTACTATCGTGATTCAAATTTTGCTTTCTGGTATACGGGCAATCTGAAATTTGAGGACGAGCTCTTGGAAAATATTCTTAAAATTCTTGAAAAGGAATATGGACTTAAATTTGATGTAAACAAGCAAGAAATTCTTGCTTGTCGTTTCACCGGGACATTTTACAGGGGTGCCACAATAGACGACATCATCCGCACGCTAACGGGCACGATGGGCATGGAGTATAAGATCTTAAATACAAAAAAATATCATCTGAAAGGCAAAGGATGTAGCGCTATCTGGTTATTTAAATCCGGTTTTTCTTATTCAGTCTGTAATACTTAAGTATTGTTGGGGTTTCGCACCTGCATGTTCACCCAACGCACATCCTTCGACCACTTGCAAGCGATTTCATGGTAATGCATAAAAATTCTGTTATGAATATCGTGCAATTTCCCCTGAGCCTCTTCACTTTGTGATTTTAATATTTTCAGTTCCTCCATTTTCTGCATGTAATAGAACTGATCGATTTTTCTATAAACGTGAAGATCAGTATGACCGTTCAGACGGGTAACAAAATTTTGAAGGAGGCCGATCAGTTTATTTATTTTCTTGGGGCTCACTTTCATAGCATTATCGCCCGGAACGGTTAGTGAAGTGTAAACAGAAGCCGGATGCTTTTCTTTCATTTAACCTAAACCGTATTGAAGAAGGTACTTCACACGTTTTGAAAAAAAGCAATCCGGCCCTGAATATTATTGTTACGGAATTTTCTTCCACGGGGCCACCTCAAGGTTGAACTGCCGTTCATCTACCGGCAGGCACATTTGCTCATTGCAAGCCATGAACTCAACCTTGCCCCGTACAATAACGGCACCTTGATTAAGCTTAATCTTCTGTGAGAATGTAACGGCGCCCGAATACCATATAATGCCCATCATAAGATTATCGTCATAGAATTTAACCGCTTCTCCTGTTTCTTCAACTTTTCCTACCCGTGTATAAGCCCCAATAGACTCAAAGGAGAACTGGGTGGGAAATGGACCTCCCTCCTCCATAAATTGCGAATACAGGTGCCACCCAGGAAGGATCTCGGCTTTAAATATCAACGTTGCTTCCGGGCCTGTCACAGGTCCGGATTTAAAATACCATTTCACTTGGTGAACGGGTTGCGCAATACAATAAGGCATTTGTATGCCAAGCTGAAAAATGAGAATTAAAAAAGACTTGGTAATTCCTTCTATCATGACGAAATTAGATGAAATGATATGTTTATATCGTCTTCCTGGTCAAAAACCCTAATGGTTTGTCGGATTTTATAGTGGATTTTATGTCTCGACTCGGGTTCCCGCTGTCATTCCTGTTCTGAATGGGTACATTAATTATAAATTTTACTGTTACCTTTTCTATATATGAAGGCTGGTCAATTAGATCCTTTCTTCTGAGGATTATTTTGAACTAAAGATTCTGCAAGTACATCACCACTGCCCATGCAAAGGGGTGGCAGCGCTTTCCATTATTGATCATTAAAAAAAGGTAAAAACTTATCGATACAAATAAACCTGAACAGGAAGGTGTACTTTTCATAAAAGACATCCCTTTGTGGAAGTCAAACCAGTAACATTCAGGCATCCAAATTCTCCTTTGTCTCATTTTCCGACTGGATTACTTCCAGCAGATCGAAAAGCCCTTGCAGATCGTAAAGAAGATCTTGAAGGTAGCTTGCTTCTATTGCCCCTTCATACATCAGGAATTCGATCAACAAGGTGCGGAGGTTTCTGGAGAAACGCTCAACCGGGTGATATTCCTTGAAGCGGATTAGTTCTTCTCCGACCACCTTGCTGAGAATTGACTTTTTTTGTGTCCTCATTCGTAGCTTGCTTTTTCTTTGATTCCTGAATTTCATAGGACTAATTATCTATGTGCTTCATCTTTTTTAATTCTTTTCAGGGGCATGGGATGATTTGCTAAGTACCGGATCTTCTTTTCAGCCACGGACATTGCTTTCATCGCGAGTTTTTCTCCCTGTAGTTCATAAATGATCTTATCGCTGAGATACGCTATCAGCAGTTCATTCTCATCGACCCTCAAGATGGCAGCTAGTTGAATGACATGCTCACGCGTCGCACGTTTGTGATTGCTTTCAATCCGGCTTAACAGAGATGGATCGATCTGAAGGCTTGCAGCAACTTCGCGAAGAAGCAGGCCTTTCGCGGATCTAAGGTTCCTGATGAGTTTACCAAATGATTCCATTTGTTGAATTTGACATGACCAAATTGGTCATTTTATATCGCATAATAAAATAAATATTGATTTTGTCAGGTTTTCCTGATCAGTATTAGCAATAAAATGCCTTGTTTTTACTTGGCTGGGGAAAAACTGATGCATGACCCCACAGAAGTCGATTATTTTAATCAAAGCCTCCGCCAAAGAACTCTTCAATTGTAAGTCCCATGGAATTGACCATTTTCACAAGCGTGCTTAAGCGCATGTCTTTCCTTCCGGTTTCATATTTTCCGTACTGAGACCTATTTATCCCTGTATCATAGGCAAAATCATCACTATTCTTGTATCCCAGCTCTTTTCTCCTTTTCGTGAGCTTCCTTCCTATCACCTTTAACAACTGGTCGGGATCCTGACTTACCGACTCTGTCTTCTTTTTAGTCCCCTTCATGAAAATAAAATACGCCATTAGGGTAGTCAGTATTTACTCCCAAAAAGCATACTCCTTATTAGGAGATTAGTTGAGCATTTAGTATTTTTGGTATGTAGTGGACTAGTAGATGTCTCCAATTTACTAAGCCCTGTGAAACCAAAAGTGATGCGAGATCATGGGACAGTTCCTAAAAATATTCACCGCTTTGAATGCGGGGTTTCTCTGCTTACTGGAATACCCGGGCATTTCTCAAGCCTCAGTAATGAGGGCAAGCAAAGCCCAGCACTTTCCACTTTTTTATTCCTCACGCTTCCCAGGCATCCAATTTTCTTAACTGCGAGGAAAGGGCGATATCAATATAAATTGTGCGCTTCGTGAACCAGTTCCGTGGCTATACTGACCAGGAACTAATCGCCTTGCTCATCCAGGGAGACAAGCAAGCCTTTGCAATCCTTTATAAGGAGAATGCCTCAGCATTGCTGAACTATGTCAGAAGGAGCATACCCGTCAAAGAAGATTGTGAAGAAATTGTTCAAGAGGTCTTTGAATCGCTTTGGATAAAACATGAAGGGCTTCATCATGTTACCGCCTTGCGGGCCTATCTTTTCAAGATGGTGAAGTACAAGATTGTGGATTACATCCGGCACAGCCTTGTAAAAAAGAAATATGAAGAGCACTATGTCATATTCGAAACCGTGTATGAAAACTTCAGTGAGGCGATGAATGATCCTTCCGATTTTCAACTGCTGCTCGATAAAAGCATATCTGAATTGCCCGACCGATGCCAGGCCGCGTTTCGTTTGCGCCTCCACGATAACCTTCCTTACAAAGACATTGCTGAACGCATGCAGATCTCGACCAAGACCGTGGAAAAGCATATATCGGCTGCACTCCAGCATTTGCGAAGCGCCTATCAGAATACATATAAGGCAAGCTAATTGCTCCCGTTCGGTATCTTTCCGTTTCCTGCGTTCTACTAAGCAATTTCAATATTATCAGGTTTTTCTTGAGCTGGAAAAACTCAACCAATTGTCTAATTTCTCTCAAAATAATTTTGTAAATTCATGGGGGATTTAAGACCTCATTTCGATTATATGGTTACAGTCATGCTCACCAAGACTGACTATTTCGAGTTCCACTAAGAGAATTGTGCTATCATGGAAAAATCAAATTTTGACCGTCTTCTGGAAAGGTACATGGAGGACCAGGTCACTGCGGAAGAGAAAAACAAAATTGAAGCGTGGCTGGATTCCAATAAGGCAAAGAATGGAAGGCATTTTATCTGGACAAAAGAAGACGAAGAGGAATTGTTCAAAAAAATCACAGGCCGCCTGGACACTGTGGAAGAAATTGTCGAATACCGTCCCAAGGAAGATACGATACGCTCCATCCAAGTTAATCGTTGGCTCGCAATAGCAGCTACCCTCTTGTTACTCGTTGCAGTATCATATGTCGTATGGGATCTAATAGATAACAGATCGACAACGCAACAAGTCGCGGCTATCAATGATATCGATAAAGTAATCCTGAATGATGGTACAATTGTTTGGCTGCACAAGGATAGTAAATTGATCTACTTCGAGAATCAGGATAAGTCCGAACGGCATGCGGAACTGGTTGGCGAGGGGCTTTTCGAAGTAGCTAAAGATGCCAGCCGTCCGTTTATAATTGATTGTGGTGAAATCAAAGTGAAAGTATTAGGAACAAGTTTCAATTTAAAGACCGGCAAGGGGACCATTGAGTTAAAAGTGCTTACCGGTAAAGTCAATCTTTCATCAGCTACTAATAAAGAGGGTATTGACGTGGAGCCTAATAATAAGGTGATCTACGCTGTTAAAGGTGATCTTGAAAAGGTATCTATGGATAAAACAGAGGTCAATACCCTAGCCATGCGTACAGAATACAATATGCAGTTCAGGAATGCCGCTATGGATCAGATCATTAATAAGATTGAAAGGAAATTTGACGTAAAGTTTAAAGTTGACAATAAGCAAGTAAATAAGTGCAAAATCACGGCTGACTTTACAGATCATTCACTGGAGAGCACCCTTCGAATGATTTCCGAGGTTTTGGATTTTGAATATGAAATAAACGGCAGCACGGTTACCGTAACCGGGAGCGGATGTAAATGATTTTGAAAACCTAACCACCTAAAACCTAACCACCCGAAATATGAACACCTCCGGCTTTCTCTTCACAAATACCACTTGAAAATAAAAACAGGAGTGTTGTTACCACTCCTGTTGTGTTTCCCTCAGTATTAAATCCGGCCCTTGCAGGGGCCGGCATGAGGGTGCTTTGCCTTTTTTCGAATCAAGGAAACAAAACAAAACTGTTAAAAGTATGAAAAAATGGTTTACTGCTGAAATAAAATTCTGGAAAGTTATGAAGATCTGCGGAGTGCAATCGGCGTTAGCAATGATCCTGGTCGGAGTATCACTTGCCTACGACGGCAAGAGCCAGATGCTTGAAAAGAAGATCACCATCAATTTGGAGAATGTTACCCTTGAAGTTGCATTAAGGGAGATTGCGACAGAAGCCAAAGTGAAATTCGTTTATAGCAATGATCAGCTTGATCTTAAGGAAAAGGTTTCAATTGATGCTGATCAGCAACCACTGGGAGAATTACTTGATGACCTGCTTACTCTCCGTCAGATAAAATACAAAGTGCATGAAAAGGAATCTGCGATAACGCTGCGAAGGGACGTACAGCGCGAAGGTGGTCAATCATTTCGTAGTAGGCCAGAGTCGAGGGCCATGCCTGAAACCATAACCGGAACCGTAACAGGCGGGGCCCAAGCGGAGCCTTTGGCTGGCGTGAATGTGATTATTAAAGGGACGACCGTCGGAACCACCACAGATGGCGATGGGAGGTTTGCGATTCAAGCAGGAGACAAAGACATTCTCGTGTTTTCATTCATCGGATACGTTTCTTTCGAGACTCAGGTGAGCGGTCGCAGTGTAATTGATGTTGTGTTGCAGGAGGATGCGAAGAATCTAAACGAAGTGGTTGTCAATGCCGGTTACTGGACGTTAAAAGAGAAAGAAAAAACGGGAAATATTTCGAGAATTACATCCGAGGAGATTAAGGCTCAACCTGTTTCCAACTTCCTCCAGACAATGGCCGGCAGGATGGCGGGTGTTGTGGTTACTCAAGAGACAGGCCTTGCTGGCGGTGGAATCCAGGTACAGATCAGAGGACGTAATAGTATAAACAGCGGTAACGATCCTCTTTACATAGTTGACGGGATCCCCGTACTCTCCACTTCATTAAAGTCACCTTATTTCGGGTCGGCGTTAGGCAATGGAAATCCTTTAAGTACGCTAAACCCGAATGACATCGAAAGTATTGAAGTGCTGAAGGATGGCGCAGCGACGGCAATCTATGGTTCAAGGGGCGCAAACGGAGTTATTCTGATAACAACAAAAAAAAGTGGAGAAGGGACCACCAAGATAGACGTCGGTGTGTCGTCGGGTTTCAGCCAGGTCAACCGCACTATGAATCTCTTGAACACGCGGGATTATCTGACTATGCGCAGAGAGGCATTTAAAAATGACAATAGAATACCATCCACATCGAATGCCGCCGACCTTTTACGATGGGACACTACTAGGTATACTGACTGGCAAAAACAGCTCATTGGTAATACAGCACATGTGACAAATTTCAATTTGAGTATCTCAGGCGGTGACAAGCATACGACCTTCCTTTTAAGCGTGGGTTTCTACAAAGAAAGCACAGTCTTCCCCGGAGACTTCGGTTACAAACGGGGCACAAGTAATTTCAGCTTAAGGCACAAATCATCCAATGAACGTTTGCAGATATTATTTTCCGCGAATTACGCGCTGGAAGACAACAAGTTGTTTAATGGTGATCTGACCAATCCAGCACTTTTGTTGGCGCCCAACGCTCCGGAAGGCTATCTGAACGGACAGATCAACTGGGGTCCGTTGTCAAGCTTTGGGTCCAACCCGTACGCAATTTTGTTAAACAGATACAATGTCAGAAGTAATAACCTGAGGACTAATGCCCATATCGATTACAAAATAATTAATGGCCTCCAGTTCAAAGCAAATCTTGGCTACACAAGAATTCAGACAGAATCCTTTGCTGCGGCACCGGTTGCAGCGATAAACCCTGCATTCGGCGTAACTACCGGATCATCCAACTTCGGAAGTGGTTCTAACGAAACCTGGATCGTCGAACCGCAACTGGAGTACAAGAGGAATATTGGCGAGAGTTCGCTGACTTTTTTGGCTGGAGCGACCTTCCAGCAAAGCATGAGAAATTCTTCAACCCTTGCGGGAAGTGGCTACACTAACGATCAGTTATTGGATAATCTCCAGGCTGCGTCCTCCATCTTCGTTGTTGAAGCTTCAAACACCGAATATAAATACAATGCTGTATTTGGCAGACTTAGCTACGCGCTCAAGTCCAGATATATTTTTGATCTCATCGGCAGAAGGGACGGGTCGAGCCGCTTCGGACCTGACCGGCGCTTTGCCAATTTCGGGTCAGTGAGTTCGGCCTGGCTTTTCGGCAATGAGGTCTTCATCCGGGAAAATTTTCGATTCCTCAGTTACGGGAAACTTCGCGCAAGTTATGGCACGTCCGGAAATGATCAGATAGGAGACTACGGATACCTGGACACCTTTTCGGCTACCTCGTTTCCCTACAAGGGAGTACCGGCGTTGTTGCCAACGCGGCTGGCAAATCCAAATTATTCCTGGGAAACAAATAGGAAAGCTGAAGTCGGTTTAGAACTTGGATTTCTTAACGACAGGATTCTTGTAACAACCAGCTATTACTTGAATAGATCGACTGATCAACTTGTAGGTATTCCCGTATCTGCCGTTACTGGTTTTAGCAGTGTCCAGGCTAACCTGGCGTCAACGGTGGAGAACAAGGGCCTTGAGATTGAGCTTTCGACTGTTAACGTCAAAACTGTCAATTTTTCCTGGTCCAGCAACATTAACGTTTCGCTCCCACAGAACAAGCTGATTGAATTTAAGAACCTTGAGAGTTCTTCTTATGCCAACCGGTTTGTGGTGGGTCAATCGGTCAATATCGATAAGGTCTATCAGTACCTTGGGGTTGATCCTCAGGCTGGGATTCATAAATTCAAAGATGTTGACGGGGATCAGATCATAAGGTCCCCCTTTGATAACCAGACGATAGTGAACCTTAGCCCTAGCCTGTATGGTGGTTTTAGCAATACTTTTCAGTATAAGAACTGGTCCATGAACCTTTTTTTCCAGTTCGTGCAGCAAAAGGGTCCCAACTATTTGGCAAGCTTTAATATGCCAGGGTTGCTCCGAAATCAACCTGAGGAGGTTATGGATCGGTGGCGAAACCCGGGCGACACGGCACCGATCCAGAGGTTCGGAATGTCGGCAGGGCCAACATTCACCGCGTTTCAAACCAGTTTGCGTTCCGAAATCAATTATGACGACGCCTCGTACGTTAGACTAAAGAACCTCAATATCAGCTACCGGTTTCCAAAACAGTTGGTTCAAAAGATCAAACTAACTAGCAGCGAAATTTACCTGCAAGGTCAGAACCTTCTCACCGTTACAAGTTACAAGGGACTCGACCCTGAAACGAAAAGCTTTATCAACCTTCCGCCGCTCAGGACAATAACCCTGGGACTGCGTTTCACATTTTAACAACACAACATGAAAAACACGAAATACTCTATGACCAAGATCGGCTTATTCTCAACACTACTCAGCGCGACACTCTTCATAACTACCTCTTGCGGAGACTTCTTGGTTTCAAAAATTCCGAACACGCAACTAGTCTCCCAGTCGGTCTTTGAAACAGACGCATCGGCTATTTCAGCAACGGTGGGAATGTATGAGCAAATGATGGAGAATTACAATTCGGCATTTAACGGACAGCTAACCCTGTGTGCTGGACTTTCTTCAGATGAACTGCTGAATTCTGCGGGAAACCCCACGCTTGATGAGTTTTTCACTTGTTCGATAACCACGACCAATGATCAGATAAAACAGAACTTTTGGGGTGCACTTTACAAGTACGTCTATCAGGCTAACACGATTATAGAGGGAGTATCCAGGAGCAAGGGATTGTCGAAATCTGTTTCCTCTCAAGTTGAGGCTGAGGCGAGGTTCATACGAGCATTTTCGCACTTTTACCTGGTTAATCTCTTTGGCTCGGTTCCTTATGTTTCGAATTCCGATTACCGCCAGAATTCGGTTGCCGTACAAACGTCCTCCGATAAAGTTTTCGATGGGATCATAAGTGACCTCGTTCTTGCGCAAACCCTTATCGCCGATGATTATCCTTCCGCTGACAGGTCAAGGCCCAACAAGGCTGTTGTCACGGCTTTTTTATCGCGTGTGTATCTCTACAATAAAAACTGGGCAGCCGCCGAAATAGAAGCATCGAAGATAATAGGGAACAATGCTTATTCTCTTCAATCTGACCTTTTGAAAGTGTTTCTTTTCGATAGTCCTGAAACATTATGGCAGATGATGCCAGTGATCCCGGAACTGAATACTGCGGAGGGTAACCGATTTGCCCAGACTAGTGGGACGCCATCTTATGCGGAAATGTCGCCGTCGCTAGTTAATGCGTTTGAGGCTGGAGACCAGCGCTTTTTGAATTGGACAAATAGCTATTCAGAATCTGGACACTCTTACACGCTGCCTTTTAAATATAAAGTGAGAACATCTTCAGAAATCACGGAGTACTATCAGGTGATAAGGCTGGCCGAGGTTTACCTTATTCGGAGCGAAGCGCGAGCGAATCAAGGAAATCTTGTTAATGCGCTCACAGATCTGGATGCTGTCAGAGTGCGTGCGGGTTTAGTTCCGGTACAAACTACAAATCCGTCTATCACACAAGCAGACCTTTTACTGAGGATTGAGCGAGAGCGCCGAATTGAGCTCTTCTGCGAGTGGGGACACAGATGGCTTGATGTTAAACGGACCAACCGGGCTGACGCTATTCTAGGACCGCTTAAGCCATCCTCATGGAAATCGACCGCCGTTCTATATCCAATACCGGCCTCGGAAATCTTGATCAACGGCAACCTGCAGCAAAACCCAGGTTATTGACCAAAAATTTTTGATAGAAAAAAGATGAGGACAAGTGTACTATTATCAATGGCGATGTTGATACAACTAGCGTCTTGGGCGCAGGGAGAGCGTGCGGCTTTGGAAAAAGATAAAAGAATGCCTGAGTTCAAACTGAAGAACCTGATGCATCATAAGAAGTCTGAATTTAACAATACAGATCTTTTAGGGAAATGCACGATTATAGATTTCTGGACGACAGGGTGCCCGGCATGCATCAGCAGTTTTCGAAAGTTCGATGCCCTTCGCAGAAAGCTAGGCGATTCTATTGAATTCATCCTTATTGGCAAGGACTTCCTCAACAAGCAAACCATAAATGCCGCCAAGATCACTTTTCAGAAGTACAAAGAAAAGTGGAAGTTCGATTTGCCCGTTGCCTTTGATGCTGAAAAGTTTGATCGGTTCGGAGTGCCCTTTGTGCCTTACTGCATTTGGATTGACCAAAATGGAATAATTCAGGAAATCACCACAACGACCGATGTGACTGAATCGAATGTGAGATCGTTCGTCTCAGGGAAAGCTATAAAAATATCGCTGCAGGTTGATAAGGAGGTTGCCGGGCCGTCCATGCCTTTTGACTACGACAGGCCATTGCTAATAAATGGTAACGGTGGTTATGATTCGGCATTCCTTTTCCGCTCAGTTCTTTCCAGGTGGAACAAGGAGAGTCCGCCATATCTGCAGCCCTTCATCACGAGCATGAACACCAATAGTAAAGGTGTTCCTTACTGGGCGGGCATCGAGAAGAACAGAGTCCAAATGAATGGCGTATCTATTAAACAGCTGATTGAACTAGCTTACGGAGATACCGTTAATCACTCTCCCGGTTGGTTAGAAGGTAGAGACGAGGAGAGTATTGATTTCAATGCTCAATCGTCGTACGGAGAATATTGGATGGAGCCTATACTCCAGGTTGCTGACACGTTGCCCTTTACGATTGATTGGGCGATGGGAAAGAATGCGTACTCGTATAGCCTGATCATCCCTGAACGAAAAGCATCGGCTTTGCTACTCCGGCGGGCAATGCAGGATGATGTTGAAAAATATTTCGGATACGACGTATCGGTGGAGGAAAGAACGATGCCGTGCTGGAATCTGTATGCAACTGTTTCCGCTCGTACGCTACTAAGAAGCAAAAGCGAAAGGACAATTAAGATAAACCGGCCTGCCGAAATGTTATTGTCAAACGTGCCTGTTTACCAGTTAATACGGAGTATATATGAGTATAATACAAGTCAGCCACCCATCATCGATCAAACCGGCATTAGCTATAGAATTGATATAAACCTCAGAGTTCCTCTGATGGATTTTGACGAGGTGAGAAATGCCTTGGCAAAGAATGGTCTGAGGCTTGAGAAGGGAACGAGAACCATGAAAGTAATTGTAGTACGCGACAAGATTCAGTGAAGATTATTTCAATGAGATGCGATACCTGGTTACGTAGTGGTCCTGCAGTACGACAAGAATCGAATCGTTGAAAGCAAAACTCTTTACCTTGAAACCATTGAGGTCTGCGATGTAGAAACTACAATGGTAGTGACCCAAGGTCAAATCGTAGACATCAAATACACTTGACGATTGAAATCGACTCAAATCCTCGCCGTCTCCTCGCAGGGCTGAATGAACGATAAACCAGCTTTTGGATAAAAATCCCTTCTTGTTCACCATGACCGGCGGGGCCGCCATTGTGCGAATTCCTTCTGAAGAGATTGTTCCGACCTTAAGATGAGCCGTTGACACGGTGTCGATGGTTTTTAGCGTACGTATAACGTGTAAATTCGTATCCAGGTGCATCATCCTGTTCCTATAGAAATAGACAAACATTAACTGAGCGGAGTATGGATCATACAATAATTGACCATCGGTGCAAAGTATGCCGTCTATTTGTTTCTCCAAAATATCTGCCTCTCCTTCCGTTGCGGAGTGACCTAGTAGCGTTTTCTTGAAGACAGCTTTGACCTTTGTCAAATTATTGGACTTCACTATTAGCGATGTCCTTGACAAAACTGAGCCAACGGAGAGAAAATTCGGTTCCTCGACGGCATGATATGTCATTCTCGGATCTTTCAGATATCCAGACACAAAAGCTGGTGTTATGTTTTCGAAAGCTATGATTTCCTCGCCAACGACATTAACTTGAAGTGCACGCCGTGCGAGTCGGTCACTGGGAAACTGAAGTCTTATTGGGATCGAATCCTCGAGATTCTTTGATAGTGTCAACAAGTAAGACGGGGCCACCGAATTTCCGAAATAAATTCTCTCATCTGAGAGTCCGGCTACATAGTATGAATTGTACAGGAGATCGAACCGAATTTTGTCGCGCACCACACCTTGAGCGAACGTTCTTGTAAAGCCGCCTCCAAATTCGGGGCGAGTCTTAAGTTTTAAAACAAAAAAAAGTGCACTACCGAATAGCAAGATTCCGCCGACAATTAGTCCGACAACAAGCGTTTTCATGCTTAAAAAAATCCGGCAGTCGAACAATTATTCGCAGCTGCCGGATTCGCGGAAAATTAGATAGGCTTGAACCTCGTAATGTTTCCGCACGTCGCCGTCTTCACCTGAAAGCTACAGGTTACGCCTGAGGTGAGTGTGCAGTCCGTCTGGGTAATACACGAGCTCGTGTTAAGCGGATCCACCATATAAACGGTGTCAAAGTCATCCGACTTCGGATTGAACGAGAATGCGGCGGCAGCTGCAAATAAAATTGCAAGCAGTGGGAGAAATAATCTGACTTTTTTCATGTTGATGTTATTTGAATTTTGTCCTACTCTGTTACAGGTTTTCGGAGTTCCCTGATCTTATTGCAATAAAATGTTTTTAATGGTGCTGGTCTTTTTATCTGGGTTATTGTATTGTAGAAAGGTTCCCAGGATTCCAAGAATAACGAAGACTATGTTAAAGATCAGGTGATCTCTCCAGTTTAGTTGTTGCAACACACCGCCACATGAACAAGGAATATGCTCGCCGGAATTCATGATCAACACTATGTACGTCGTGAACATTATCATGAGACAAAGGGAGGCTAGTAACCCTGGAAGCCTTGTTTTGGGAAACACCAGAGCTATTGCAATGAGAACCTCTATCAGTGGTACCGCGATGGCAACTAATCCAGCTATATTCGCGAGGATTGGAGACTGTCCGATTTGAATTCGGAACTTTTGAAGATCCATTAATTTACTCACTCCCGCGTAAACAAAAAGAAGAATGAAGAAAAAGACGATGATTTCTACGATGATATGGCGTTTCATTCCGTTTGAAATATTCATGTGAATGTAATTATGTGTTTATGACTTATCGATTGTCTTGCGTTCAGTCCTTCTGAATCGAATGTTCAGATTTTCGCTTATCGCATGTTAAGTATCTCCTTTTTCTCTTTTTAAGGCGGCTAAGAGATTGGGGAGTAATGTTTAAATACGAAGCAATGCTTTCTTGCGGGATGATTTGTTCTATGTCCGGGTAAATATTGAGGAGAATCTCAAGTCGTGCCAACGCACTCAGTCGCTGAATATCCGATATCCTTGCCCTGCATTTCGCATAATGCCTGTTCATGATCATGTTGTACAGGTATGGTGCTTTTCAAAGAGTCGGTGCAGGCTCGCGTGACTGAGGCAAATTAGATCACTTTTCTCCATCAACTGTATCGTCTCAGTCGAGGGAGCCTGGTCATAGAAGCTTCCAGGGATGGTCATGATCTGACCCGGCTTCCAGAATGATTCAATGATTTTTTTTCCGTCTTGATGGCTGTACGACATGGCAAAGCCACTCTTGATGAAGTAAGCGTATTCCGCAATCCGTGGCGCCTCAAGCAAGACATGATTTTTTGGTAAGGAAAGAGATACCAACTCTTTTTCCAGAGAATCTTTAAAATCGTCAGACAAGGGATGGATCGCCACCAAGGATTGAAACAGGCCGGATGAACTCATAGGCAATATCTGTGAGCAGAGGTGATTGACCAATCTGAATACGAAATTTCTCTAACTCCATAAGCTTTTACTTATCGAATGTTAAGAGTTTTTCCTTTCTCTCTTGAGCCTACTTAAGGATTGAGGTGTAATGGATAGGTATGATGCTATACTCTCCTGGGTGATGGCCTGCTCAATATCCGGAAACAATTTTAGCAATGTCTCAAACCGCTGTGATGCGCTAAGCAATTGAATGTCATGAATCCTTGCCCTACAGTGCAGGTAATGCTTGTTCATGATCTTGTGATACAAGAAATGAGCTTCCCGGTGCTTATCGAAGAGGCGCTGCACACCGGCGCGACTAACACAGAGTAGTTCACTTTTCTCTACGAGTTGGATGTATTCCATAGATAGGACCTGTTCAAAAAAACTATTGACAGAAGTCATAATTTGTCCGGATTTCCAAAACGCTTCCGTCAGTTTTTTGCCTTCTCGAAAAGTATAGGACATTGCAAATCCATTTTCTATGAAGTAAACGAATTCCGCAATTCTAGGGGCCTCAAGCAAAAGGTAGTTTTTGGGGAGGGAAAGTGGGATCAATTCTTCCTCTAGCGACGCTTTAAAGTCCTCCGATATCGGGTGGATGGCTGACAGTACTTTAAATAGGGCATCTGCATTCATGCTTTTAAGGGGGACTGTGAGACCGTTCCATATTACTACTCCATTTTTTCGGTCTGATCCCTATGCTGTAGAGAAAAGAAATTTTATTACTCTCTAATGGATGCCCTTTGACTGTCTTTGAAGTACGTCGTACCAAATACAACCATCACACCTGTCACCAACACCATTCTCAGCATTAATCTTAATTGTTTCATAAATAATTTAGTTGAGGTTATTATTTAAAAACTTATTCATTCTTCCAATCGTCATTCCGAATTGCCTTGAGACAGTATGCCGTGGTGAGTTGTTTTAATTGGGCAGTCCGCCCGAAGTACACACGACAACAGCAACTCACAGGCGTTTACCTACAGTCGTTTTAAATTGATACTCCACAGGAGATCGCTAGACCACCACTTGCTTCCAGTACGTCATCTTATTGCGTTTCAATCGAATGTCTTGTTGTGGGACAAAAAGACATGCCATCGCGCCCGTTCGAAGGAATTCGCAAGGGATGATCGTTAGAAATAAATATTTGGCACTAAATTCCACAACCGTATTCATCATTCGTAAATCGTAATTCGTAATTTGAGTGGCCAGGATGAACTATCGTTTTTGCGGGATATCCTGACTTTCTCCAATTGTCCTTGCTCCATCGCAATGAAAAGCACTACTTTCATCTTCTTTTTACTCGTCCGATGAAAGACCTTTTGTCCGCTGCCGCTCAATTCATAAACACAACCTCAGGCCACATTTTTCTTACGGGCAAGGCTGGCACGGGCAAGACTACATTTTTAAAGAACCTTGAAAATCTCACACATAAATCACATATCGTCGTCGCGCCAACGGGTATCGCTGCGTTGAATGCCGGCGGCGTCACCATCCATTCACAGTTTTTATTGCCCCCGGTTACATTTCTGCCTGATCGTTTTCTGCCCGATGACTTTACCGACGGCGGAAAATTCATTAACCAAAATACATTGGCGCGGAAGCATCCCCTGAACAGTGCCCGTAAGCAAGTACTCCGCTCAATTGATTTACTGGTAATTGACGAAGTGAGCATGTTACGGGCCGATCTGCTTGATGCCATCGACTATCGCATGAAGGCCGCCCGCGGAAATTTCCGCCAGAGCTTTGGTGGAGTGCAGGTACTCTTCATTGGCGACCTGTACCAGTTACCGCCCGTGGTAAAAAACGAAGCGTGGGAAACCCTCCGTCGCTATTACAAGAGCGCCTGGTTTTATGAGGCGAAGGTGTTACAAGATGATTCGCTGATCTATATTGAATTGGACAAAATCTTCCGGCAGCACGATCCTGCGTTTATCCACATCCTTAACAACCTCCGCAATAACACCCTCACCCCGGAAGATATTGACGCACTCAACAAGCATTACAAAACGACCGACGAAATCAGTAACCTTCGCGAAGTGATCGCCCTCACCACGCACAACTACAAGGCTGACGAGCTTAACCAAAAAGAACTGCGTAACCTCACAACTCCGTCACATTTTTTTGACGCCCGTATCGAAAGTGATTTTCCAGAAAGTATGTATCCCGTACCGCTGCGAATAGAGCTCAAGGAAGGCGCGCAGATCATGTTCGTACGCAACGACAACGAAAATAAAATGTATTTCAACGGGA
This sequence comes from Cyclobacteriaceae bacterium, assembly GCA_025350305.1. Taxonomy (GTDB): domain Bacteria; phylum Bacteroidota; class Bacteroidia; order Cytophagales; family Cyclobacteriaceae; genus ELB16-189. Next base: position 16,730 of record JANXYC010000113.1, read on the forward strand.
AACTGGCCACGGTAAAAGAGATTTCCAATAGCGATGTTTGGGTTGAAATGGCCGGTACCCACACACACTACCAACTGAAACGCGAGCGGTGGGAAAATAAGAAATACACGGTAAACGAAGTCACACGCGACCTTGAAGATGATGTGATTGGTGCGTTTGAACAATATCCCATCAAACTAGCCTGGGCCATCACCGTTCATAAGAGCCAGGGCCTAACATTCGACCAGGCAATTATTGACGTGGGGCAGGCCTTTGCCGATGGACAAGTGTATGTGGCGCTATCGCGGCTGCGAACCCTGGAAGGACTAACCCTGCGCACACGCATCCATTCATCTGTCATCAGCACCGACCAGCAGGTGGTGACTTTCGCACAAAGCAACCACCGGCCTGATCAATTGGGCGAGGTGATGAAAGAGCGGCAACTACAATTCATCCGGCAACTGCTTAACAAAACCTTCGACTTCACTATACTCATTAAAGACATCCGCTACGTTCAAAAAGAACAAGCCGCAGAAGGTTTTACTGAAGCTACTATGAAACCCGTGCTTGAACAAATTGCAGCAGCGCTGGAAGCCGAGCACACCAACACCGAAAAGTTCAGACAGCAATTGACAGTCTTGCTTAACACCAACGACTCAGCACAGTTGGTGGAGCGGATCCGCAAAGGAAGCGCCTACTACAAAGCCCACCTTATTCAAAATATAAAGACCCTCATACACCACCTTGAAGCCATGCGGCAACGCAAGCGCGTAAAAACGTACGTGAACCAACTCACTGAACTCGACCAGGCGATGACCAAAAAATGCGAAGAGGTGGACAAGGCCGCCTTTCTCACGGAAGGTATTTTGAACGGTCACGAAAAATTTGAGTTCAGCACCCTCACCCGGCAACGAGCAGAAGAGCGTAGCGCACTGCTCGCCGAAATCCGCAAAAAAGTGGAGACAGAAAAGCCACCCGCCCGCAAACGGAAACCGCGCAAGGAGCGCCGGTCTGCCGACAGCCTTGGAAAATCCAAAAGTCCAGACGACCGCAGCACATACGATATCACGTTAGACCTCCTCAACAGCGGTATGACTGCCGGGCAGATTGCCAGGGAACGCGGCCTTGTCACTGGCACCATCGAAGTTCACCTCGCCAAGGCCGTGGAGACCGGACGGGTGAGCATTTTCAAATTTATGACCGAAGAGTCCGTCATGGAGATTATCAACGCCCGTCGCCAACTTCCCGAAGGTGCTACTTCAAAAGAACTGTATGACAGGTTGAATGGAAAATTTGGCTACGGTCAATTACGCGCTGCCGTGGCCTATTCAAAGATAAGTTGATCGATTGAATTTTATCACAACAAAGAAATCACATTAATCAAATCAATTCCCGTAAGCCAATCTCATAAATTCCAGTACTTCTTCGTTCACATCTTCGCAAATACACATCCGAAAGTGGTGATTGAACTGTCTGACATCACCCGGTACCTGGGCAATTTTCTGAAAGCATAAATTATTCGGATACGATTTTTCAAAGGGGAAAACGACATGAATAAAGTCTTTGCCAAGGTGTGTAACGTAGGCGATACGTTTCCGTTATGAGGCTATCGCAATCATGGCTTTAGCCGGGTGCAAGGTTATTTTGCCGATTTTGTTGTAATGTTTTATGAAGTGATTGAACAGCGCTATCGTGTGATCTGATTTTTCATGGAGGAAATCTTCCAGTGTTCTATCCCTACCAGAAGAAGTTTGCTTACGGCTCATCGGGTATCATTAAATGAATACTAATTTACTATGGCAACCGAAGGGCTACCTTTCTTATTTCTTCACAAAAATACCTTTCGGAAGCATCGCGTGAACTCCTACATTGCCATCTACCAATTGTGTGATGTTCACATCAACGGCTACACTGGAGAGCATGTAAGCATCTGCTTGTGATAATTTTTTTTCATCCATCAGGTAGTGTATCATTTCGCGCACTGCGATGCGCGTAGCGGCGGTAAGGTCCCTGTCACAGCCCATGGTGATGATATGGGTGGCCGTTTCTGCCCGCGGCCAACGCAAAGTCTTGCCTTTGTGTACGACGAATTGAAGTTCACCTTTCAGTGATGTTTCGATGGCCGTGATATCGACCTCTCCATTTCCCTGGGCGGCATGACCATCGCCGATCTCAAACAGCGCACCTTTCACATGCACGGGAATAAAAAGTATAGTACCTGCAATTAATTCTTTGTTATCAAGATTTCCGGCATGGACCCACGGTGGGGCACTGTTCCAGCGGCCTGCCTCCGGTGGCGGGGCTACACCCATGCTTCCAAAAAAGGGGCGCAGTGGTATTTCTATCCCGTCGGCAAAGTGCCCCATCATTTTTTCGCGATCCAGGGCGATGATCTTCATCTTTCGATCAAAGATTTCATCTGATAAAAATCCGTTCTGCCCAATGGCATTATATCCGTAGGGTATGGCCAGGTCAATGGAAAGAATTCGGACCTCCAGCACATCGCCGGGTTCTGCTTCCTCAATATAGATAGGTCCGGTGAGTACATGACCACCGGGTCCACGGTCTTTGATAACTTGCACATCGCGCAATTCCTTTTCGACTTGCTCCGCCGGAAGTCCTGCACCTTCCAGTCGCTCGGGGGTGGAGGTAAGAAGGGTGTGTACCTTCAGATAATCTCCGGATTGAATGCGAAGGGAGGGTGGCATCTCCGACCAGTAGTGACCCCACGCCACTGTCGTTGGAGAAGGATTCAATACATGTGGATTCGATGCAGATCCTTTTTTCTGTGCTGCTAATGAAAGCGATTGTGCGAAGAGGATAAGAGCTGCGAGTGTTTTGAACGTGGATGCAGAGAGCATAGCTTCGTTGTTATTAGTTCATCTGTAAGATACCGGAATTTCTCCGATCATGCGGCAGTAGTGCCATTCTCCTAGGCTCTATTCAAATAAGGGCATCTCCGGAAAATGAGTAACGGGAGTTTTTTAGACCCAGCCATGGCGGAAAACGATTTGATAAAAGAATAACAGGAAATGGAAAGGAAAGCTTGTTACATGGAAGAGACGCCAACCGTTAACTGAATAGCGAACAGTGTCATAGCCGTATTCAATGCCTAAAATACCGAAGCCGGGTGACGATTGAATCTTGCCGATCGAAAGCTTTTTGTACAGGAGAACCATTCACTGTATCGCATATAAAGATAGCGGTAAGGGAAGAATTGAAAGTCAATAAGTCTTTTATCCTGGGAGGAAATGGGTTTTTGCTTCTTGCTTCCTCGATCCCCATTTCCATTTTCGAAATCCAACTATCCAGTACATCGTCGGAGTATTGATTAACCGAAAATAAAATAGCTTCGAGTTGCTTGTTATAAATTTCCTGATCGGTCAGTTGCTGTGCGGCCCGTTACTTGACCGGTTTGGAAGAAAACGGCCATTGGTTATTGGGCTGATACTATATATACTGGCTTCCATTGGGTGCGCAGTGTCTACCTCCATCGAAACACTCATTGCCTTCCGGCTACTACAGGCCCTGGCATCGGCGATGGTGGGTTTACTGGGCCCTCAAACGGCCATTCCCATGGCTGTCGTTATGGCTGTTTGTACTTCCTTCGGTTTGATGATCTTGTTTATTGGCAGAAGAAAAAATTTATATAAAGTCAAAAAACAGGATATTGAAGAGCAAGCCCTTGATATGATTGAAAAATATTAGCCCTGGTCCTGCACCCTGCCGAAGATATTCCAACCCAACGCCGGTTTCGAAAGTAGATCGATTTTCGGTTTTACAGGCAACAATGTCCTGAACGTTCATCGATGCGTGGGCCATTTTTCAACCCTTTATTACTTCCCGATATCCTCATTCCAAAGGGCAGGATTATTCCGGATAAATTGTTTCATCAATTCCTTGCATTCCGGGCTGTCAGCCACGATCACTTCCACGCCTCTTTCTTTCAGCAATGATTCGTCTCCCAGGAACGTCTCATTTTCACCAATCACCACCTTGGGTATTCCATACAACAAGATCGCACCGCTGCACATGGGGCAGGGAGACAGAGTGGTGTACAAGATGCATTCCCTGTAAACGGAAGCGGGCTGTCTGCCGGCATTCTCAAAGGCATCCATTTCTCCATGGAGCACGACGCTGCCTTTTTGGATTCTTCTGTTATGGCCTTTGCCCAGGATTTTACTGTTATGCACAATGACGGATCCGATGGGTATTCCACCCTCCGCAAGCCCTTTTTTTGCTTCGCTGATTGCTTCTGTCAGGAACTTGTCCATTTCTTCTTAATGACGTATGATATTTGATAATGGTTCAAATTTAAGCATAAAGCGCAGTTCAGTCTATAGTTCAATGTCCTGATGCAGCTGATCAACAGGAATTAAAAAATATTTTTTCCTTTTTTCAAAAATATTAGCATAAAACGGAGACTTTTTTGTCAGTAAGCTCATCGGTGGCACAGTATTTTTAAGAGTGTGAATTCAATGGAAATACTCACAGAACAAACGATTGAAGGTCTTCAAATTAAGGGTTTTTTGCATGCCGGCTACAAAAACATTCTGACCCATGAAGCACTGCAATTTGTAGCATCACTACAACGGCAATTTAATTCAATGCGTCTGCAGTTACTCAGGCGGAGGAAGGAAAGACAAAAAAGTATTAACCTGGGCGAACTTCCCAAATTTCCACCGAATAGTTTATTAATAAGAGAAGGTGAATGGAAGGTTGCCGCGATCCCGGCATGCCTGCAAGACCGTCGTGTCGAGATCACGGGGCCGGTTGACCGGAAGATGATCGTCAATGCATTGAACTCCGGTGCAAAAGTCTTCATGGCTGATTTTGAAGACTCTACTTCCCCAACCTGGGAGAATGTGATGGAGGGTCAGCTCAATTTGTATGATGCGGTCCGTAGGCAGGTGGACTTTGAGTTGCCCGATGGGAAAAAGTATAAGCTCGATGACCAGACCGCCGTCCTAATGGTGCGCCCCCGCGGTTGGCACCTGGAGGAAAAACACTTTCTTATTGACGGTGAACCTGCATCCGCTTCCCTGTTTGACTTCGGATTGTTTTTCTTTCACAACGCAAAAGTATTGGCCTTATCGGAGAAAGGGCCGTTCTTCTATTTACCCAAACTGGAAAATTCGCGTGAAGCAAGGCTCTGGAATGATGTCTTTATTATCGCTCAGGACTTGATTCGGATACCCCGCGGTACAATTAAAGTAACGGTGTTAATCGAGACCATTCTTGCTGCATTTGAAATGGAAGAGATCATTTACGAACTGCGTGAACACCTGGCGGGTCTAAATGCGGGAAGATGGGACTATATCTTCAGCATCATAAAAAAGATGAGGCGCCATCCCGATTTTATTCTTCCCGATCGTTCTCGAGTAACAATGGCCGTGCCCTTCATGCAGGCATACGCCCAGCTCCTAGTCAAAACCTGTCACAAAAGAGGTGCGCACGCCATCGGTGGCATGTCGGCGTTCATTCCCAGCAAAGATGAAGCCATCAACGCAAAAGCATTCGAACAAGTACGGGCCGACAAGGAACGTGAAGCCGGTTTCGGCTATGACGGTACGTGGGTGGCCCATCCAAAATTAGTAACAGTAGCCAAAGAAGTGTTTGATAAAAAACTCGGAAACAATCCTCATCAGAAACAAGTAATGCTTAAAAGTCTTGCCGTAACGGAGGCACAATTGCTGGATATCAAAGCGACGGACCGAATTATTACGGAAACAGGTTTCCGAACGAATATAAATGTAGCCCTACAGTACATCGAGTCGTGGTTGCGGGGTGTTGGGGCGGCCGCACTCTACAACCTTATGGAGGATGCGGCGACTGCCGAAATATCGCGGGCACAACTCTGGCAATGGATCCACCATGAAGGCATTACGCTGGAAGATGGACGGCCCGTGACGGAAAATTTGTACCTCCAAACAAGAGAAGAAGAATATTCGAAAATCAGCCAGGGCATGAGCGACACGGGGCACCTGCAACAAGCACGCAGTATCCTGGATGCCCTTGTTGTAAACGAACATTTCGAAGATTTCCTCACGACTAAAGCTTACGAATATCTGGATTAGATAATACCGATAAATCAAATTTTAAAACAAACACTAAAAAACAATTTATTTTATGGCAACAAAAGCAGAACGCATCGCGCAGTTGGAGCAAGATTGGAAAACGAATACCCGCTGGAAAGGGATCAAGCGTCCTTACACTGCGGAAGATGTAATAAAACTATCCGGCTCTGTAAAAATTGAATATTCCCTGGCCCGTTTGGGGGCCATGCGATTCTGGGAACTGTTGCATCATGAATCTCCGGTCTCGGCGTTAGGTGCGATGACCGGCAACCAGGCAATACAGCAGGTGCAGGCTGGATTGAAAGCAATCTATCTCAGCGGATGGCAGGTAGCGGCAGATGCGAATCTTGCCGGTCAAATGTATCCGGATCAAAGCCTGTACCCGGCCGACAGTGTTCCGGCTGCGGTGAGAAAAATTAACAATGCCTTGTTGCGCGCCGACCAGATCCAGTCTGTGTCGGGAACAGATGAAAACATACACTGGCTGGCCCCGATCATTGCAGACGCCGAAGCTGGCTTTGGTGGAAACCTGAATGCGTTTGAGTTGATGAAAGCCATGATTGAAGCAGGTGCAGCGGCTGTTCATTTTGAAGATCAGCTTTCCTCTGCGAAAAAATGCGGGCACATGGGTGGCAAGGTATTGGTTCCTACACGCGAGGCGATCGATAAATTAATTGCAGCACGTCTCGCCGCCGATGTAATGGGTGTGCCTTCCCTGATTATCGCGCGGACGGATGCCGATGCAGCAAATCTGTTGACCAGTGATGTCGATGAGCGGGACCGGCATTTTATCCACGGAACACGTACCCATGAAGGATTTTACAAAGTTAAACACGGAATTGAGCAGGCCATCTCACGCGGTGTGGCGTATGCGCCGTACGCTGACCTGGTTTGGTGCGAGTCATCACACCCGGATCTTGGTGAGGCCAGGGAATTTGCGCAGGCAGTGAAAGCCCGCTACCCTGATAAACTCCTGGCATACAATTGCTCACCATCGTTTAATTGGGCACTCAAACTGAACACCAACCAGATGTTAACGTTCCGCGAGGAGCTTGCGGCGCTTGGATATAAATTCCAGTTCATAACCTTGGCAGGATTCCATGCCCTGAATACAAGCATGTTTGAACTTGCAAACGCTTACTTCAACGAAGGAATGCTGGGTTATTCACAATTGCAGGAGCGGGAATTTGCTCTTCAGCAAATTGGCTTTAAAGCAGTGCGCCACCAGGCCTTTGTTGGCACTGCCTATTTTGACGCAGTACAAGAAACGGTGACTGCAGGAATGGCATCCACGGGAGCGCTGAAAGGATCTACCGAAGAAGAGCAGTTTCACCAAATTATCATGACGGTGGATGAAAATGAGCGTAAGAGTGCGTAGTATCTGGATGTCTGATATCCGTTAAATTGATGAATACCACATGATCAGGAATCTTTCGTAAAAAACGTGGGAACCTCACCATGATCGACAAACTCTGCTGAACCCTTCGTGGTTCTAACAAAGAGAGTTTCGTCATTTAATTATCCTGAACTTTAGCACAAGCTTCTTTTTCTCCAGGAGCGTGCGCCAGTCAACAAACAACAGCACAAAAATAAGGATCAGTCCCACCACCAATCCTGTTATCGTTTTCCAGGATACCATCCCTTCCGTGAGGCTGGAGGCATTTTCAGCTGCGTACTTGCCGAGCAGCACAGCCACCATATCGCTGATTAGTTTACCGATCATAAAGGGAGGAATTATATAAATTGGTTTCATCTGTGCCATGCCGCCTGCAATAAAAAGTGGAGTGGTGGGTAAGGGCATCAGTGAATACACCAGTATCGCTGCCTGGCTTTTCCATCCTTTCTGCATCAGCTTCTTTCCCAGGAATTGCACATCTTCATTCTTGGTCTGTTTGAACATTTTACCCGAAAGCTTCGGAATGTAGAGTGTCAGGATATACCTGCCCAGGATGGAGCCGGCTACACCAATGCCAATCACGGCCCAGATATTCAAGTCATACACGATCTGCAGAAAGACCATCACAGTAAACGCTGGGGGCAACGGAAGTGGCACGACGTCCACCAGGAGGGCGCCTATAAAAACTAATGCATACTGCCACCACATGCTTGTATTGCTTTATTTGATTTCGGATTTTTTGTCGAAATGGTTAGACAAGTACGCCTTCAATTTTGAAAGGTAGTGGATAAGAGTTTGAAATTTGCAAAGGATTAGAACATTATCAAATTTTGACGTACACTCGATCCAGACAAACGGTCGCCCCCGAAGCCACTCCTTGCTATAAACTTATGAGGATTTCAAAATCCTTATTCTGTATTTTTGTCGGACAACAGTGTTATTATATTTACATTTTCCAATTCTAAACGTCAGTCAGCTATTACGTTGGTTAAATCTCCATTCCTACGCGGCTCTTTCCTCTATTGGATAAACTATTTGGTTGTCCGGTGGCAATTAATCCTGACCCTCCTGGTACTTTGGTTAGGCGGTCTATGGCTGAAAACACAGTACGGGCAGGATGATTCCAACCTATGGATTGTCATGCACCAATTTTTAGTAATCATTCAATGGACAATTCTTGGCCTTTTTAGTGTTAGCATATTCATGGCGATTTCTGCCTGGACGCTCTTTATATATAGTGCTGGAAACGATCGAGTGGGTGTGCAGATCCAGTTCGGGGATGGTCAGCGGGCGGAGGCAGGATTTGCGCCACTGGCAGTGACACTGACGGGCATGGTTATCCGGCCGTTGCTAGGTACGATCCGTGCACGGCTTATTTTTGCTGAAAAAAAACTTTCTGACACGATCCCACTGGACGCGGATGTATATGAAAGAGGTGGGTTGTTAAGAAAGGCTATTCGGGGAACCGGAAAAACCCTCCTTCATGACCGCGGGATCTATGATGTGGAGGAAGTGGGCATCACCTTTTGTGATATGTTCAATCTCATCGCCCTACCCTATTCGCTTCCTTTTTCGCAACAACTCTACACCGTACCCAAGGAACTGAAGGAACAAGGCATCAAGGCGCAACCCAATACTACGGAGGAACAAAAGCACCGGATCGAAATACCAAAACGCGTAGAAGGCGAGTACATTAACTACAAAGAATTTGAAACCGGTGATAATATTCGGAGGATTGTATGGAAAATCTACGCCAAGAGCGGGCAGCTGGTCGTGCGCGTCCCTGAAACGAAAGATCAATATGCTTCCCATTTATATTTCTATGCCAGCTTCTTTGATGGATTCAGTTTGCACGGTGGAATTTTTGACACTGAATTATTGAATGTTTATAAAGACAAGGTGCGCAACCTTTTCGAAGCGCTGAAAAAAAATGGCTTTGATGTGCGTATTCCGCAGGATCAGGAAGTCCCTAAACTTTCGGGGATGAGCGATAAGAAAAACGAATTATTTCAAATCACTGCAGCAAGCTGGCAACACGGGAAAACGCCCAATACTTTTGTTGTGCCAACCAAAGCCGCCTTCGTTTGCCTGTCCGCGCTGACACCGGTTGCTGAACTTGAACTCCTCTTACGCAACCTGGCAGTCAACATTCCGGTGGTCGTGGTGAAGTTATCCGATGCAATCCCCTCCCCCTTCCGGATAAAGCTTAAGGATATTTTCTTCCGGCCGGCAAAACAACCTTACGACAAGCTGCGCAAACCCTGGTTTGTTTCTTCACTGCGTAGCCGCCTGCAAAAAAATGAAATTGAAATTGAGCACGTTCTAAAGCAACGGGGTAATGGTTGGGTAATACGTTCAATTGAAATCCTATGATAGATCAGGCGAGCATGCGGGACAGGCTTATGCAGTTACTCATCCGGTGGGTTTTTGTAGTATTCCCGACGGTTGTGATCGGGTACATCACCCTTCGGTTCGTTAATTTTTCCTATACGGCCTTTAGTGCGGGCATTCCTGTCCAGACATTGTATTTTGCCGCTGGCCTCTTGCTGGCCTATTCTCTTTATTTCTTCCGTGCCCGTTGGATTGTGACGTTCGCCGGATTGTGGCTGGCATATTGGGTCGTGGGGCGAATCATCGTAAAACTTCCAGGCGAGTTTGATGTTTTTTATACCACTGCCAAATTTCAATTGTATTCTTCCCTGTTCCTGTTCGGCTGGCTCTTCGGATTCCTCCTGGTGCGTGTGAAATATTCCTACATCATCCTTTTTGGAGTCCTCGCGGTCACCACCATGGTGGCTATCTCCAACACCATTGATATGAGCCTCACCTACATGTTGCTTCATCTTGCTCCGGTGATGGTCTATGGATTGTACATGTTGTTCCTGTCGCCCGTGCTGACGGAGACTGTGGAAATGGACCTGAAAAAATCCGGACGACTTTTGCTTCGATTTTCCCTTTTCCTGCTCCTGGTGATACTGGCATTTATTTTTGTTGAGCGCATTTTCAAGAAAGACCTCCAGGCAGTGGAAAAAGAACTCGCATCACGCGGCGCCAAAGAAAACAAGGAAGGTCCTGAAAAGATGGATGGCGGGTATGATGACCGATTTGGCTTAATGGAAAAACGCCCGGATGGAAAGGATGATGGGTATCGGCTGAAAGACACCATGAAGATCAACTCAAAGATGAGTCAATCTGACCGGTTAATGTTCTGTAGTAAACTCAATAATTACTTTCCGGACGGCAATCCGAAACCGTTGTATTTTGTCTATCATTATTTGACCAAGTATGACCCGGTGAGAGAGACGTTTATCCGGGATGTGGCGGTTCCTTTTTTTGATGAATTTAATGCTGATCCATCAGAGTTGGCGATGTATCACTCTAAAGAAGACAGTGCTGTTATCCGGAATTCCTTGGCGAAGAAAAAACGAGTTGTAGTGGAAGCAGAAGTATATCTTTCATCCAGTACCTGGAAGCATTCATTGCTTGCTCCGGCCAGTGCTTTTTATTGTCAGACCATTCCGGTTGAAAAAGATTTTCAAAAAACGTTTATATCAGCCTATAAAGTTAAATCCTACGCGTCCGAACTGAACAATGCGTACTTCGTTTACAATCCTTCCTCCAATCCGATGCTGGAGGGCTACCAGGAGGAACGCTTTGAAGAATTGCGGAATGTGAATGGTTACCGGAACGTTGACTCTTCTTTTTATTCGTACTATACGGAATTGCCTTCCGGTCCGCTCTATGATTCTATTTCCAAACTCTCGAACAGTCTAACGAAGAATGTAACACGGCCGGTTGATAAAGTCATCGCGGTACGCGACCACTTTTTACAGAGAGGTGAAGACGGGAAACGCATTTTCAGGTACACCCTGAAACCCGGAGGTGTGGATGATCCCAATATTCCCAATGCCTCCATGCTCAATAACTTCTTATTCAAGACGCATGCAGGGTACTGCACCTACTATGCGGGTGCCTCTCTTTTAATGCTTCGTGCCTTGGGAATACCTTCTCGTTTCACAACCGGTTTTGCTACAATAAACCGGAGTGACAAGAACAAAGGATGGTATTGGTTTTATGCAAGCCAGGCCCATGCCTGGACCCAGGTGTATTTTCCAGGCTACGGATGGCTGGATTTTGATATGACCATTGGCAATGAAGAACAGCAAAGCGCACCCCGGCCTGATGGAACTCCGCCCCTTCCGCCGCCGCAGCCATGGCTTGTACTGAATGCAAAGGCAGTATCAGCCCCGGATCTGAAGCGGAAACGCCTCGATGTATCTTTCACCAACATTATTTATTTCGACGAGGCGTATCCATTGAATAAATCATTTGAACGAACGATTGACGCTTCGATTTGCAGGATTTTATATGACAAAAAAGATACCACCCTTTCCGCCATCCTGCCGGGTGATTCGGTGATTGTTGTTTCTTATAAAGATGATGCAAAAATGATTCCCCGACCAAAGAGAGGAGTACCTATTGAAAGCCAGGTGGCAGCATTTCCCGTACCGATCATTGCTGACGAGATCCACATCAAACCAAATGAAAAAACCGTGAAAGAAGATTCGGTAACGAAAAAAAATACGACGACGGAGGAAAAGGGAATGACCTGGCAGGAGATTTTGATTTTAACCGGAAAAATAATTGGCATGATGATTCTCTTGATTTTCCTGCTGCCACTCTTCTATTTGATTTACCTGACCCTGCGGTCAACGTTTACAACCAATCCAAAATCAAAAGCCAACAGCGTCTATCAGTCTGCGTTATATCAATTCCACATGGCTGGAGTAGAGCGGACTAATGAAACGCCGTTGGACTATGCAAGAACAAAAGCAGATCCAATCTTCCATGTAGGATTTGAGGAATTCATGCATATTTATCTGCGCCTTAAATATGGCAGAGGCACATTCCTCCCTGGCGATACGGATACCATCAATCGTTTTGCCGGTGAGTTCGGCCCGGCCGTAAGGAAGACAAAAGGATTTTTCACCCTTACCGGGAATTACTTCAATATTCTCCTTGCCAGTCGTTATTTCCTCCGATCAGAAAAAAATGAATACGAAAATCAATCACCATTATGACCGATACTCCTCTCTCCACCGGTAGCCACAGTGCGAAGCTCCTGACGCTTACGCAAAACATTGAAAAAATTATTCGTGGGAAGCCGCAGGAAATTAAATACGTCGTCACGGCCCTGCTGGCCCGCGGTCATATTCTCCTGGAAGATAATCCAGGCGCTGGAAAAACCGTGTTAGCCAAAACACTGGCACTATCAATTTCTGAAGGAGCCAATGATGTTAGCCACGCATCCGGTGGCGGTGTTGCGTTCAAACGTATTCAGTTCACACCGGATCTGCTGCCGATGGATCTGATCGGCTCTTATATCTTTGATGAAGAGAAGAAAGATTTCGTGTTCAAGAAAGGACCGCTGTTTACGCATGTTCTTTTGGCTGATGAAATCAACCGGGCATCGCCAAAAGTTCAGAGCGCGTTGCTGGAGTGCATGGCTGAGAACCAAATTTCAGCCGGCGACACCACCTTCCAACTCGACAAATTCTTCTTTACGATTGCCACCCAAAACCCGATTGAAATGGAGGGTACGTATCCACTGCCGGCAGCGCAGCTTGACCGCTTTTTTATGAAAATTACCTTTGGGTATGTAACTGAAGAGGTGGAGCTGGATATTTATAATAATTATTTGAAAATCGGAGACGTTAAAAATTCTGTGAAGCAGGTGCTTACGTATAACGATGTAATAAACTTACAAGAGGAAGCGGAGAACGTTAACCTGCATCCGGAAATTGTGAAATCGATTGTCAAATTGGTGCAAGGAACGCGTCATCACCAGGAGATAGCGCTTGGTTGCTCTACCCGTGGCGGAATTATCTTCATTAAATGCCTGAAAGCATGGGCGCTCGTGAACCAGCGAACCTATGTGATAGAAGATGATATCCGTGCGTTGGCACAGCCTGTCCTGCATCACCGCCTTATTTTCCGCAACCGGGAAGCGTCACGGGTGGCGTTGCAGCAACTTGTAGACCAGGAAGTCAATCGCCTGTCCAAACTCGGTATCAATTCAAAACAATAGCTTAGTGGAAAAGCACTTCACGTTTTATTGCCGGGTCTTCTGCAGCTTCCTCGCGATGCTCGGGTGTCTGCTTCCGGGCAAGTCCTTTGCACAGCACAGTGAACGCGCCGCCATTGACAGCGAACGGGAAGGACTTTCATTCTTCGATGACAAAACACTTGAGAAGTCGCGCGGCTTCATCCGCCGGGACAGCACGTACTTCGTGGGTCATCTGTACCAGGGCGCCTACCTTTTTTTTCGGGCCAATGATAAGTTGGGTTTTACCAAGGCAATCATTCCATTGAAGTGTGCACTCCGCCTGATGGAAAAAGATTATGACAAACAGCTGCGGACTCGGAGTAATAATTATGTTGTGTATAGTGATGCGTACAAGTATCACCGTGATTATGGTTTGATTGCGTATTTACTTGACCGGAGTTATCAGAATGTTGAGATGCCGGATAAGGCCATCGCGGTGCTGCGTCACGTGGTCGACAGAAATTTTCAGCTGGAGCAAAATGTAAGTTCCTATAATACGATCGCGTGGATCTATCATCGCAACAGGGTCTATTCGTCCAAACAATTCGGATTCCTAAGAAATTCGGTGCGTGAAAATGTAAACATGGCCAACCGTTACCTTGATTCTGCGCTGATGAAAATTTCTAATGATAACTCGCTCAACATGGGATTGTTTGATCCCTCCTACCTCAATCGTCAATACCTTGGCACGTTTCATTATAAGGCCATGATCGAGGACTACAAGCTTGAAATTGATTCGGCTAATTATTTTTATAATGTACTGATACAGAATGATGCCTACTCCAGCAATAACTATGCGGAATTCAAACTGGCCATGGGGGAACTGGAGATGGCCGATGAATTCTTTAAAGAAGCGGAACAACGGGAATTTAGCCCCGAAAAAACCACCAAGGAATATTATTATATGCGTGGCACTTTAAACACGTATCGCGGACACCCGGAAGCTGCTGACACCCTCCTGCGAAAAGTATTGGATAAACAAGGTTCCACACCAGGGTATGGTTGGCATTGTATCGGCCTGGCGCGGGCCCAGCACTATGAAGGATTGACCGCTGAAAGTCAGGAGCGCACAAACAAAGCATCCCGCTTTCAGGAGCTACACATTGGCACCACGTGGGGGCAGGAACAATACAATATGACTGTAGCTTCAATGAACTACATCAATCAATTGCAATTTGAAAAGGAATATTTTTTTGAGAATGATCAGTGGTGGTTCTGGCTTAATCCGGTCAACTGGTACCGCTGGATAAAGTATTCCCTCGAGATTCATCACTATAAACTATTGTTGGCCTCGCTCGTTGCCGAGAACCCGGAACGGGAACAAGTTATTTATTCCATATTCTCCTCCGAAAATCTTATCACGTTTGACGAAATCGGGTCGGCCATCGATGGGTTTGGTAACGAATATTTTATTGATGTGTACAAAAAAATGCTGGTAACGGATAAGCGGCCCCGGCTCAAAAAATACATTCGCTACTTTCTTGGCAAACTTTACCTGGCCGAAGGGAATGATCGGGAAGCAACAAAATATTTTCATGAAGTTTTAGCGGATGCTGAAGCTACCGATGAATATCAAAGTTTGCTGTACGCCAGGGTCTTCGAGGGATTGGCGCTTGCCAGTTCCAGTGATGCGGAAAAAGAAGACTGGACGTTGAAATTCTATGAAAAATTTCCTCAATTGGTTCCATTTTCAGATTTGACGATGAGCTTCCGGCTGGAGGTAAGTGGTCAGACCGAATCGAAGGGTATCCAAGATATTCTGGCTGAATTGAAGAATTGCAACCTGAATTTTACCGATGGAAATAAAGCGCCTGTCGTTTCCATTCAATTTTCTGAGACAAATGATGCAATAGAAATAAACTACTCCGTACAATCGGGTGATGGAACTGCAATGATGAGTCATGGCACCCTGCGGATTAGAAAGAATGAAATCGATTCCGATAGCCCCGATCCCGACAGCTATCGGGATGGAGGCAAGTTGCTGGCCTATCGTTTTTTTGGAATCAACAAGAAGAATATCGGTGAGAAACCGGAGGCCGTGAAAATGGAAGCAGCGAAAGAATTGCTACAGCCTTAAGGCCGTGGCAATTCAAGTCCTGCCGAAGGCCTCGCCTGCAATTTTTCATTTTCGAATCCCTCTCTTCAAAAAATTAAGAAATAATTTTCGTTAAATCGGAAAAAAAAATTAGCCGAAAAGCAAAATCAGAGACAAAAAATTGACTTTGTGGCAATTCATCAAAATTTCGTATGCCATCGAAATCCGTGGACTCCCTGAGCACAGAAATGGTGTGACGGCCCGACGCACCAATTAGCTGAGGCTGGCCTTTATTTCTATGAAATTCAGGTACTTTCTTTTTATTTTTGAAACCTAATCCTCGAGTCATGAGAACAAAAAATTCAGGGAAACAAAATAAACCTAATGCGTCGCAGGTTCTTGAAAGTGGAGATGAAAGAAGGGGACTAAAAAAGGCGTCGACCAACGGTCAGACTGAAACCAGTAATCACGATCCATTAAGTGATGCATACAATTCAAGGGAACTGTTGCGTGTGCTCATGGAAGTAAAAAACGGAAATTTTACCGTTCGCATGCCAATTCATGAAGTTGGCGTAAACGGAAAAATCTATGATACCCTCAACGAAATAATTTCACTCAATGAGAGAATGATGCTGGAGTTTACCCGCGCCGGCAATACCATCGGTAAGGAAGGTAAACTTACTCAACGCATTGAATTGCCAAGTACAAAAGGTTCCTGGAGTC
>JANXYC010000123.1 GCA_025350305.1 Cyclobacteriaceae bacterium
TTTTTACAAGCCTGTTCAAAGCCTAAACGAATACCACCAGTTCCTGCGAATAAATCAATGAATTTTATCATAGCACACTTTTTATCCAGTTAGACAATACTTTAAATTCTGCAACTGTATAGGCTACGGTGCAGTCGCTATGGTTACAAATTGTTGAAATTGCAGATGAACGTTGAAAGTTTCCCGCACCGTCAAGAACGTAAGCAATCTGATAACCGCTTTTGTGAACTAATGCTTGGCGGTCTGCTGCTTGTCCAGCTTTTCTTTCTATGGTGCTATTTGTAGTTACTTGAAAGCTAACTTCAATGCCAACTTTTTTCTTTCCCTTTTCTACAACTAAGTCGAAAGGCATTCCGCCTTTTTTATCATAACCGTCAATGGTAATATAACCGTTGCGAATGATTTTGTATTTGTCGCCAAGTTCTTTGGTAAGAAAACTTACTATTTCGGATTGTGCTAATTGACCTAAACTATTTGCCGTTGCTCCTCCTGTAATTCTGCTAACTGTTATATAGCGTTGTTTGACAAACTTAATAAGTTCATCTTCATTTCCGAGCATTGTGCCAATCTCACAAGCAATTAGTCCAGCGTGTTCAGCATAATCAGATGTTGAAGCAAACAATAAAAGTGCAATCATATCGCACGTTAAATTGTTTAATTCCTTTTCCTTGGTTAATCCTTCTCCATCTATAAATAATTTCTTGTTGTTTAGTCCATTTACTGGTAATGCCTTAAATTCATATCTAAATGTTTTTTCTTTCCAAATAAAATCGAAATAGTATTTTCCGTTTGCTCCTTTTGTTTTGGGAAATATATCTTTGAAAGAACGCCCCAGTCTTTGGATAGGTTCACCTCCATAGTCCGCTAAAACTGCTAAATGTTTAAGAAATAGATTTGCTGGGTATTTAGCTACTTTTATTAAGTCGAAAAGTTGAAATGGGTCATTTTTACTTAAAACAATAAGATGTAAAAAGTCATCTTGTGTTTTGAGAAGTAAAGGAAGAACATTTGCTAAAGCGTTTTTCGTTTTTAACTCTTCGGGCCACCACATTGCAGCCTTAGTTTTAAGTTCTGTTATATTTCTGCTGTATTTAGCCATTATGAGTTTTTAGATATTTTATTTTGCTTTCAGCAACTTTTAAAATGTTTAAATCAGTTTCTTCTTTTAAAATTTTATAAACGATTTGGTCGCTAAGAAATTCATCAACTAATTCTTTTTCTTCAACTTTAAAGAAGTGAGCGAATTGTTTTATCAATTGTCGAGTTGGTTGTCTTTCGTTGCGTTCAATTTTTGCAAGAAGAGATGTGTCAAGAGCTAAACTGGCTGCAACTTCTCGCAAGGTCAAGCTATTAATTTCTCTGAGTGTCCTGAGATGTTCTCCGAAAGTTGTAAATTTTTTCACGACTGTCATTTGGTCAATTTGTGTCCAAAAATAGGCAATATTTTCTTTTGGTCAAAAGTAGTCCACAAGATTTTATTCACATTGTCGTGGGTAGGAAAATTTTAGCTCTTTTGGTTGCGAAGCGGTCGCCCGTGTTATGGGGCAACCAAATGTGCTAAAATGTGCGGTCGGCTGTCTTTATGTTTTCTTGTCGAAGTCTGTCGGTTTATAAGGTCGTCCTACAATGAGGCATAACGTTGGGCTATCGGAAACTCCGTTTCCGATATACTTTTATTCAAGTAAGTAAAAACCTGGGACTTAATATTGTCTATAAGAAGAGATTTTCCGGTAATCCAGGGAAATCAATGCGGAAAATATATAGGCCTTAAATATCAGGGCTTTATACTCAAAATATGTACCGAAATGATGAGAACTCTTAATCAACTTGTCCGCTACTGCCTACTGCTCCCTTGCCTACTGCCTTACTCCTGTAATATGAAGTCTAAAGTTAGAATTGTGCCTGAGATTTAACGTAAACCCTGCTATCTAAACTAATAACCGTACCTTTGCGACTTATTTAACGATTCATAATGAAATCTTTTGAGACCCTGGGCCTTGCCCCAGGCCTTGTTCAGTCAGTCCAACTCCTCGGCTTCGAAACCCCCACGCCCATTCAGGAAAAGGCCATTCCCGTTTTGTTAAAAGGGACACGTGATTTTGTGGGCTTGGCCCAGACCGGCACTGGTAAGACAGCCGCCTTTGGTCTCCCGTTACTGGAATTGATTGACGATAAAAGCAAAAATACCCAAGCCCTGGTGCTGGCGCCCACCCGCGAATTGGGAATGCAGATAACCAGTGATCTGGAAACTTTCACGGAGAAATACAAGCCGTTTAATATTGTGGCCGTCTACGGAGGAGCAAGCATTAGCGAGCAAATCAGGAAAGTAAAAAGAGGTGCACAGATTATTGTAGCGACACCCGGTCGGTTGATCGATTTAATTGAACGCAAAGCTATTAATCTCAGCACCGTTAAGTATGTGGTGCTTGACGAGGCAGATGAAATGCTCAACATGGGCTTTAAAGAAGATATTGACAAAATACTTTCGTTTACGCCCGAAGAAAAAAATACGTGGCTCTTCTCGGCCACCATGCCCAGAGAGGTCCGGGCCATCATGAAGAATTACATGACCGACCCTTTCGAACTGACTGTAGGAGAGCAGCATGTTGGAAATGTGAATATTGAACACTTCTATGTAATGATTCAGGAGCGTGATAAATACCTCGCACTCAAACGCATTTTGGATTTTACACCGGATATTTTTGGTTTGATTTTTTGCCGCACACGTATCGACACCCAACGGGTAGCGGAAATGCTGATGAAAGACGGCTACAATGCCGATTCCCTTCACGGGGATCTCACACAACAGCAACGCGATCGCGTGATGATGAAATTCCGTCAGAAGGCGCTCCAGATCCTCGTCGCAACGGATGTGGCTGCACGCGGGATTGATGTGGAGGATATCACACACGTTATTCACCTGAACATGCCGGATGAAATGGAGTTTTACACCCACCGCAGCGGGCGGACCGCGCGTGCAGGCAAGAAAGGAATCTCCATCGCGATGGTCAGCAAGCATGACCTCATGAAGGTGCGGCAAATCGAGAAGAGCATGAAATCAACGGTGAAAAGAATGATGGTACCCACCGGTGCGGAAGTTTGCCAAAAACAATTATTGGCCCTGATGCATAAAGTACGCGAGGTGAAAGTAAATGAAGGAGAGATTGCCGAGTTTTTGCCGGCCGTGTATGAAGAACTCAATGATCTCACCAAGCAGGATTTAATAAAACGTTTTGCGTCTATCGAATTCAATCGCTTTTTAGATTATTACAGAAATGCTCCGGATCTAAATGGCGATCAAAAAAGAAGTGACGGCAATTCCGATGGTCGTCGGGACCGGCCGGAGCGCACGAGCGGGGGCACTCGCTTTTTCATTAATCTCGGCAAGATGGATGGCCTCGACAAATCCAAGATGCTGGAGTTAATAGATGAATACACGGGTTTGGAGAAAAAAGATGTAGGCCTGATCGACCTGATGGGTGCCTATTCATTTTTTGAAGTCGACAAGAATCTTGCAGATAAAGTCATCAAAGGTTTTGTTGGTGCAGAGTTGCAGGGTCGCCAGGTACGGGTAGAAATAACAGAAGACCGCTCGCCCGGTCCGTCTTCCTCCGCAGGGAGAAGCTCCGAGGCTCCGCGACCACGCAAGAGAATTTTTTCCAACAAGAAATTTTCAGACAATAAAGGGGACCGGTTCCACAGAAAGCGCCGCTAAGCCCTCAAAGTTTTTCGATGAAAACCATCCTGGCTGAGCTTCTTACTATCGGTGACGAAATCCTGTACGGACAGATTGTTGACACGAACTCACAATGGATGAGCGTGGAACTTGATAAAGTTGGAATTAAAGTAATCCGCAAGACCTCCATCGGGGATCAGGAAAGTGAAATTCTAACCGCTTTCGCGGAAGCCGAAAAAAGAGCTGACGTCATTCTTATCACCGGTGGCCTGGGTCCTACCAGCGATGACATTACAAAACCTTGTCTCGCGAAATATTTTAACTGTGAACTGAAGATTCACGAAGAGTCCCTTGCCGAAGTAACAGAATTTTTTGTAAGCCGGGGGCGTGAGCTAACGGAAACCAACCGGCAGCAGGCAGCCTTACCGGTATGTTGTACTAAAATCACCAACCCAATTGGTACTGCCCCCGGTATGTGGTTTGAGAAGAATAATAAGGTCTTCATGTCCATGCCCGGCGTACCTCACGAAATGAAGCGCATGATGA
>JANXYC010000128.1 GCA_025350305.1 Cyclobacteriaceae bacterium
TGATTTTGTTAAATCAATCAATGAGCATAACGTTGACCAACTTTATTCGCTAATGACAGACGACCATAAATTCGTTGATGCACATGGCAATGAAGTATCTGGCAAAGACAAAATGAAAGTTGGCTGGACAGGATATTTTCAATGGTTCCCTGATTACAAAATTGAGATAACTGATACTTTTTCAAATGGCGACACGATTGCTGCGCTCGGTTTTGCAGGCGGAACATATAAAGGCATAAAAGCTGAAAAGAATGAAAACTACTGGCGACTCCCGGCAGCATGGAAAGTCTCCCCACTGGCGCAAGACTCCCTTTAGAACGGCGGGCTGGTTCTTGAGCGCGGAACTGGCGGCTGTGAGACTTGGACCTACCATGCTTCAAGTCTTAAGACTTGCGCTGCTGGATGTAAATAAATAATCAGGAAATAAGGTTTATTCCAGCCTCATTTACTTTTTAGCATTTAAGGATTTTTCCGGATAATTTGATTTTGTCACCGGAAGATTATCTTTAGGAGCCTTTTGAATTATGCGCACCGGCCGGAGATTTTGTTGGATATGATGTTGTTGTAAGTATTCGGCAGTCTGGAGACTGCCAGCATGAAAGGTCACAAGTGTCCCTGCGGAACACTTGCGCCAGATGTGGACAAGGCATTTGGCCGGCATTGTGGATGTTAGGATCCACTATTGCTACGGTAGGATGGCCAAAGTGCGGGTAAATCGACATCATGGAAATGATAGGAGGTGCCGGGAATGATAGTAAGGTTTATGGTACTGCACATTGGGACAATGCCGGACACCATGCACAATATGGTGGCAATCGATCATTGACGAGCCGAAAACTATTGCGGATGAGTTTCATGTTTTCTCTATCAAATGGAATACATCGTCCATTACATGGTACGTGGACAATGTTGAGTTTCATGTAATCGATATTACACCTGATGAATTAAGCGAATTAAGAGGGGAAGCTTTTTTTATTTTCAATGTAGCCGTTGGCGGAAACTGGCCCGGCAGTCCAGATGGAACGACCAACTTTCCTCAATTTATGGCCATAGACTATATCCGTGTCTTTCAATAGATTAATTTAAGGGCGTCCTTGAATCGCCTTTTCTATCATTTTCCATCGGAAGAGGTCGAACTAAAATAATTGTAACTTTGATAAAATGTTTTTTATGCGACTCTTCTGGCTGTTCATCGTTGTTATTTCTCTCGTGGGCGTAGCGGGTGCTTGCAGCAAAAGCAGTTCCGGCCCCACCTCTGCAGAAGGTAAATGGATATACACAACTCCGGATGGTAAAATCACCGTAAATTTCGAGTTGGTAAAGACTTCCACTGGGTCACTGGACGTCCAGAATCAATCGTTGAAAATAAACGGTGCCGTTTATAATTCCGAGAAGGAAATTACAGGTGTCAGCCTCCCGGATATCGCGAGCATACGAATCAATGCCAATGATGCAAAGGCCATTTATCCCTATTACATAAAATTTTTGAATGGAAAAGTGAGCAGCGATTTCAAACGCATTGATGTGTCAGATGGAGAATATACCTTTCCATGGGGTACCACGAACGTATTGAAAAATGTTTCTATTGTGAGGCCTTAGTGTCGCGACAGATTAATTATGCAGCATTGTTAGAAATCAGGTATTGGTTATAATAGTTAGAAAGTTGGCAGTAGGCCGAAAATGCAGAAGCGTGCTATCATATTTCATTTATATCTTGTTTCAAAATTAATCTTGTCACTATACTAGCGTATGCCATTATATATTTTCCTCATATTGTTGTGTTCCTCCTGGCAGAAGGAGGAGGTGCCGTACAAGCCAGGCGAAGAGTATAAACTGGACCTGGATTTCAAATTTAAACAACGACCTGTAAATGACCCCTCTGTATTTAATTACGAGGAAACAAAGCAGGAACATGATAAAAAACAATACGCTGCAGGACCATTACCCTACTTATTCATTAATTGCAAAATCCTTAAGTTAGGCGCCGAGGAGGTGCGCATACGCGTAATTAATGAGCGGGGTGACGCCGTTGTTAGTAAGAAAGCAGAAGTTGAATCAACTATCAAGATCGACTTGGGTTATACAAGTGATATGAAAGACCGGGTGAGCCCACATGAGTACACTATTTATTTTTTATCGGCCAAAAAGAAAGAATTAAGTCGTATCCATTTGTTTGTTCAGGAGGACGGTACTTTTCTCGTAAATGAGGAAATACGAGGAAAATTCTAATAACGGCCGCCGCTTTCAACTTTCCACTTTCAACTTTCTCCCTACCTTTCCCCATTCATAACACTCTATTAACTTGCGCCAATTAATTCCGTAAAATCCTCGTATGCAAAAAAAAATCCTTCCTTTTCTAGCCTTGTTAATTGCGCAGCTGGCTGTTGGTCAACATAAGCAACCGGATGCGGCAGCGATTCAGCTCAAACTGAAGAAATTGAATGTTCTTGCCTCCGTTTTATATGTCGCCGCACACCCGGATGACGAAAATACAAGGGCCATCACGTTTATGGGCAACGACCGGCTTGCTGCGGCAGCTTATCTTTCCATGACGCGCGGTGATGGAGGGCAAAATTTAATCGGTCCTGAAATACGCGGTCAGCTTGGATTGATACGCACACAGGAATTGTTATCAGCACGCCGCATTGATGGCGGTCAGCAATTCTTTACCCGCGCCAATGACTTTGGCTATTCAAAAAATGCAAACGAAACATTTGCGATCTGGGGAAAGGATGAAATTCTTTCTGACGTGGTCAGGATTATCCGCCAGTTTAAACCGGACATCATTCTAACTCGTTTCCCTTCAGATGAACGGGCAGGCCATGGCCATCATACTGCTTCGGCTGTCCTCGCTCAGGAAGCTTTTGAGCTGACCAGCCGTGCCGACTATTTACCGGAACAAGTAAAAGAATTTGGTACCTGGCAAGCAAAGAGACTTTACTTCAACACAGGGCGTTTTTTTGATCAATCAATCAATGAAAACACACCCGGTGCGATCATTGCAAATATGGGAACGTACAGCCCTCTTCTTGGAAAGTCGCAATCTGAAATTGCCGCGGAGAGCCGCTCACAACACAAAAGTCAGGGGTTTGGCTCCGCAGGGAGAAGGGGTGATTCACCTGAGTATTTTCTTTATGTAAAAGGAGAGAAGGCTGACAAAGATTTACTGAGTGGTGTAAATACTACTTGGTCGCGCGTGACGGGAGGAGAACAGATCCAACCCTTGGTCGAAAAGGTTATAAAGGAATTCAGTCCTGAAGTTCCCGCTGCGTCCATTCCTACGCTACTTCAAATCCGGAAGCAAATTCAAAACCTTGCGCCTTCTGTCTGGAAGGATAGAAAGTTTAAGGAAGTAAGCCGGTTAATTCAGGATTGTGCCGGGCTTTATCTTGAGGTCGTAGCTGATCAGCCATGGATTGCACCCGGTGAGTTGGTGACAACTTTATTTGAACTGGTCAACCGATCTGCTATTTCGATCAGGTTGTTACAAATAAAAAGTAGTTCGCTGTCCATGGACTCGGCCATGCAAACGGATCTTCCATTCAACAAGCTTCTCAACTTTAAAACGAAAAAAGTACTGTCGGCTTCCAGCAAGTACTCGGATCCTTACTGGCTGCGTGAGGAGCACACCGAAGGGCTTTTTAAAGTACCCGCAGAATCCTTCATTGGCAAACCTGAAAATGATCCTGCTGTGGTTGTTAATTTTTCAGTTGAAATAATCGGAGAGAAAGTGGATATTAGCGTACCGTTAATTTATAAGTGGACGGACCCTGAAAAGGGTGAACTGGTGCGACCGTTTGAAATTGTACCCCCGGTCTTTGTCAGTTTATCACAAAATGTTTATGTCTTTAAAGATGCTAATCCTAAGAGCATAGGGGTGAATTTAAAATCAGCTTCCGGAAACAAATTCACAGGTACAGTCACGCTGGTGTTGCCCGAAGGTTGGAAATCCGAACCATCATCGACCATCATCGATCTGACCAAACGCGGTGAAGAGAAAAAAATTGATTTTATGATTTATCCTTCCCAAGGCCTGGGATCTTTTATCATTCACGCACAGGCGGAGGTAAATGGTAAGACATACACGTCCGCAGTCCAGACAATTTCGTATGATCACATTCCCTTTCAGACACTTCTGACTGCTGCGAAGGCCACCATCGTCAAATTGGATCTGAAGACGGAAGGGCAGGTCATCGGTTATATCCAAGGTGCGGGGGACGGAATACCGGAAGCGCTTCGCAACATCGGGTATGAGGTATGGGAAATGAAAGATGATGAGGTGACGCCTGTAAATCTCAAAAAAGTGGATGCGGTAGTACTCGGCATTCGCGCATTGAACACCAATGAACGTATTCGCCACTATATGCCTGACCTGCTTGATTATGTGAAAAATGGAGGGACGATGATTGTACAGTACAACACAAATTTTGCGACGAAGGTTGAAAAATTTTCTCCGTATCCATTGAATTTGTCGCGTGACCGCGTGACGGAAGAAAACAGTGAAGTAAGAATTCTGAAGCCTGATCATGTGGCGCTGAATTACCCCAACAAAATAACCACCGACGATTTCAAAGGCTGGGTCCAGGAGCGGGGCCTTTATTTTCCTGATACGTGGGATCCTAATTTTGAAGCGTTGCTTTCGATGAATGATACCGGTGAACCGGCCCCCAAGGATGGAAGTCTCCTGGTTGCCAAATATGGCAATGGTCATTACGTCTACACAGGTCTTTCATTTTTCCGCGAGTTGCCGGAAGGAGTGCCGGGTGCCTATAAATTATTTGCCAACCTTACTTCGCTTGGTAAAACCCCGAAACTACCTGCTCAGAAAATCAAAAAAACATCGAAATAATGGAATCTTCCATGAATGAAAAACCTCCTGTATTCCGCCGATGGAGTAGCTGGTATTGGCTTGTGTTGATTGTGATGATCATTCAGCTGGTAATCTATTCACTCATTACATTTTCTTTTGCATGAATGTAGTTGACTGGGTTGTTCTTTTTGGCACGCTGCTGTTGATCGTTGGCTATGGCGCCTGGAAGACCCGCGGCTCGAAGAACATGCAAAGTTATCTGCTGGGTAATAAGAGCCTTCCCTGGTGGACCGTTTGCATTTCTATCATGGCCACTCAGGCGAGTGCGATTACATTCCTTTCGACTACCGGCCAGGCATACGAGGATGGCATGCGATTCATCCAATTCTATTTTGGCCTACCGCTTGCCATGATCATACTCTCCGTCACCGCGGTGCCGTTGTATCATAAACTTAAAGTGTTTACGGCGTATGAATACCTGGAAACACGTTTTGATCTCAAAACCAGGACCCTCGCAGCGTTTTTCTTTTTAATGCTACGGGGGCTGTCTGTGGGCATCACGCTTTACGCTCCCGCACTTATCCTTTCCACAATCCTCGGATGGAACATCAATCTCACCACGTTCATGATTGGAGCGCTGGTAATGATGTACACGGTGGCAGGAGGAACGAAGGCAGTAAGTATCACACAGAAATATCAGCTCGCCTTTATCATGTCGGGTATGATTGTGGCAGGGTGGATTGCCTTTTCAAACCTTCCCGAGGGAATTTCCTTCGGCAATACATTTCAGCTGGCCGGGGAGATGGGTAAACTCAATATGATCAACGTATCGTTCAACCTTTCGGACCGGTATAATATTTGGTCTGGTCTGATAGGCGGTCTGTTTTTGTTCCTATCATACTTCGGGGCAGACCAGTCACAGGTTGGCCGTTACTTATCCGGGAGTTCCATCACAGAAAGCCGCCTGGGGTTGATCTTTAACGGCTTGATGAAAATACCGATGCAGTTTATTATTCTTTATATCGGGATATTAATATTTGTTTTCTATCAATTCCACCAGGCGCCACTGATACACAACGTTTCGTTGCGCGACAAGGCCATGCAGACGGAAGCGTCAGCTGAAATCCTGAATCTGGAGGAATCGTATCAAACGGTATTTATTCAACGGAAAGAAGCCGCCGGCCAACTTGTTAACGCTATTCAATCTGGTAATCAGACTCAATTGTCCTCCTCAAAAGAGCGATTGCGTGAGATCCAAAAATCTGAAATGGAACTGCGATCGAAAACCAAGGAGACCATTAAGAAAAATGTCCCCGGTGTCAATACGCAGGACAAGGATTATGTCTTCATCAATTTCGTGATGACCTATCTGCCACATGGATTGATCGGACTCCTGCTGGCGGTGGTATTTTCTGCCGCCATGTCGTCCATGGCCTCCGAGTTGAATGCACTCGCATCCACTACTGTCATCGATATTTATAAGCGATCGGTGAAGCCCAACCAGGAAGATCATCACTATGTGCGTGCCTCGAAGTGGATGACTGTGGGATGGGCTGTATTTGCCATTTTTTTTGCTTCGCTCGCCAATCAGGCAGAAAACCTTATTCAGTTTGTGAATATTGTTGGATCACTATTTTATGGTACGATACTGGGAATTTTCTTGTCAGCCTTTTACATTAAGTATCTGCGATCCACGGCCGTGTTTTTGGCAGCCATTATTGCAGAACTGGTCATA
>JANXYC010000166.1 GCA_025350305.1 Cyclobacteriaceae bacterium
AAAGAACTTTCCCTTGCTACCCTTGACACCATTCCTAAAAAATGCCAGTCGTGTGCTTCAGTAAAAAAAGAGGACTGGACTTTTCAACTGACTTCCGAAGACGAACTCAAACAGTTTTCTGACGTTGGCATTGCAGCAAATTCAAAATTGCATTGGGGACCGTGGCTTAGGAAAAATATGCAGCTTGTGGTGGAAAACTATAATCGCTACGATTCCCTGTCCAATGGCGATCTGTATGACGTGAAGCTTGCCGCAAAGGAGATCTTAACAAAAAAATTCCTTTGGACCTTCATTCCGATCGTCTATGTTCAGCCAAGACTTATTGATTCGAAATATTTTGAGGCTGGGTATTTTTACGGCTGGGTGGTATTGATGAATGCAGAAACGGGCGAAGTTTTGGGTCACAAGATATTTCATGCCGTGGGGACCGATCAAGTAGAATCGTTTCAGTTCAAGGTTGGCTTTGGGCCACTGGAAATTCCCGTTACCGGGAATAATTTCAAAGAAAAACTGGACAAGGACTTTCGAGCGGCAATTGATAAAGCAGCGGATGAGGCTTTTGATTTTATTGTTAGTAAGTGATTTTACGTTCTCTTTACTGCGTTGGTAGGGATTGCAATTATTAGTGTACTTTGGTCGGGTGTACTTTGGTCGGGATTTGCAATCCCGACCCTATCAACAAACCTGTCCTTTCTGGAAGAGAAAGGATCATAGAAACCTGATTTACTTCCTTTTATTCATTCCATACTTTTATCGAATGGGATTCAAATATGCCATCCGAAGCGATAATCTTTATTTCCTCACGCATACTATAGTTGACTGGATCGATGTATTTACTCGGCGAGAACTTGCGGAGATTATTGTTCACTCATTAAACTATTGTATCGAAAACAAGGGACTTGAAGTTTATGTCTGGTGCCTGATGCCTAGTCATCTGCATATGATTGCCAGAGCCGCCGAAGGGGCAAAATATGATTTGTCGGGAATCATGAGAGATTTTAAGAAATTCACATCGAAAAAAATTGTTGGAACGATTTCTGAAATTCATGAGAGTCGGAGGGATTGGATGTTGAGTCGATTTCTCAAGGGTCCGCACTCATTTCAGGTTTGGCAGGAGGGCATGCATCCGATCGAATTATTTAAGCGAAGGTTCACAAATCAGAAGATGGACTATATTCATGAAAATCCAGTGGTGGCGGGTATTGTTCGCGAGCCTGGGGATTATTTATTAAGCTCAGCTGGAGATTATTTAGCGGATAGAAAAGGGCTCGTTAAGATTTGTTGTATTGAATAATAAGTGAAGTGAGGAGGAGGGAGTAAGGGCAAAGTAAAGAGGGATTGCAAATCCCGACCAACTCCCAAAACTGTTTTATTGTTTCGGCAGCTTCAAAGCAGAAAATAAAACAATATATTCGCTCTTCATGCTTATTCTTTAGTATATCCGGAAATAGAAAATGGCTAATAATACATCCCCTCATATCCTTAACACATCTGCAAACCTGTTGGGGTTTTGCCTTTTTGTCATCACCTCCTTGCATATCACCAACCAGACAGAAGCACGCATCATTGACGAACTAACTTCAATAGTAGCTGTGCTGCTGACGATTTCCAGCATCTGCTCTTTTATTTCCATCCGGACTGCCAACCCGGCCGTTGAAAAAAATATGGAAGACATTGCCGATTATTTGTTTTTGATTGCGTTGGTTGGCATTCTGATAACCATTCTTCTCATCACATTCGACTTTGTTAAATAGCATGAATAAGGGATGGCGTTGCGGTGTTGGTCGGGATTTCAAATCCCGACCCTATTAGCCTGTGGTCCGGTAAGCGATCTATGTTTCTTTTAATAGCTCATTTCAATTGCTTTGTTTCTACTCCATATAGTTGGGCCAAATCCATATCCAGCATCACCTTCTTACTTCTGATCTGGTAAATCTTATTCATAACTACTTCATCCGGTACAGCTATGCTTTTTGTCATACTATCCCTATGGATTGCGAGAATTGTTATTATCGGACATGTTCCCAATTCAGTCCATAAACCAAGAAATTATTACACCTAAAACCTTTTCTTTCTCCCTACCGTTCATTTACTTTGTAATTCAAAGTACTTTTAAATGAAAGAAATGCAGGAATACGAAAAAGACCTGGCCTCCATTCGCTCTATGATGGAGCGGTCCGGCAAATTTATTTCGCTTAGCGGAATGTCCGGCATTTTGTCCGGCCTCTATGCACTGGCAGGGGCGATGGCCGCCTACTTCGTTGTGCAATATCCAAACTCACCGCTTCGCAATTGGCAGGACCCGGTGGGTGAGGAGACAACGTTGTTGAAGCTTGTGCTCATTGCTTCGCTGGTATTGGTTGCATCCATCGGTACTGGTTTATGGTTGAGCAATCAGAAGGCAAAAAAATCCGGTGTGAAACTGTGAAACTGTGGAACGCCACCAGCCGCCAATTATTTGTCAATCTCGCTATTCCGTTGTGCACAGGAGGTTTGTTCATTTTAATTATTCTTTACACCGGA
>JANXYC010000184.1 GCA_025350305.1 Cyclobacteriaceae bacterium
TTCGCTTTGGCAAGACCCATGAAATTCAATGGTCGCGCCAGCAATTTTTCTACTCTTATTTTTTTTCCCAATTCATAGGCCCGTCCACAGTATAGAATGGTGCTGTCGGGGAAGGAATAGCGATATTCAAAACCAATCGCATTTAGCAAATCAAATTGCCGTTCAATAGGTGTCAATCGCAAAACATTCTTGAGGCTATCAATCAGATTCAAATTTTGACAAAATGCAGAAAAAGACAGAAGCAATATGATTCCACAAGAAAGAATTCCGCGACAATGGAATTTCCAATAGGTCATGTACTGGTAAGTTAAAAAAAGAAGTCTCTCAAAAATAGAAATTAAGAAGTTCTTAATGAGTTAGATGTAAGTAAATCAGCGAAATCAAACTTTTCAAGTTAAAAAATGACACATCCTTTCTGATTAGCGCTGGACTCAACCTTCTTCCAGGAAGTTCATATCTCTTCCAAACGTTTCCTGTATCGCCCGCAGGGCTACCAATGCAACACCAATGGTAAAAACTCCCACGATCAGCGCGCCGAATATTACAGCTGAATCGTCACCTCCTAATTGTTCACGCAGAAAACGAAAGGCAATCGTAAGGGGCACCACCGTTCCGCGAATAAAATTTGGCACCGTGGTAGCAACCGTCGATCTCAGATTGGTACCAAATTGTTCCGCCGCAATCGTGACGAATAATGCCCAATACCCGATACCAACCCCCAGTAGAAAGCACGTTACATAAAAATAAACTACTGACCGTCCGGGGGTGAAGAGATACAGAACGATCACAGCAAGCGTCAGAAAAATATAAAACAACACAACCTTTTTTCTTGATTTCACCGCCTGACTGATAAGCCCGCTGGAAAGATCACCTACGGCAAGGCCTATATAACTATACATCACCGCATCCCCGGCGGCAACGGCACCCTTGATGTGGAGCGCCTGAGCAAACTCGGGTGAAAATGTGATGAGAATGCCAATAGTAAACCAAATCGGAAGACCTATAAAAATGCAACCCATGAATTTTTTGAAACGCGTAGGGTTACTGAATAACTGAAAGAAATTTCCGCGCTGAACAGTCTGTTGCTTCAATTTTAAAAATATTCCCGATTCAAAAATGCTGATCCGGGCAACCAATAACAGGAGTCCCAATCCACCTCCAATAAAGTAGGCAATCTGCCAGTCGAATGTTTTTGCAACAAAATTTGCCAGCACCGCGCCCATCAAACCAACACTTGCAACCAGAGTCGTTCCATATCCGCGAAGGCGTGTTGGCAATACTTCTGATACTAAAGTTATCCCTGCACCGAGTTCACCTGCAAGCCCAACCCCCGCAATGAATCGAAGCACGGCGTACTGGTTAACAGTTTCTGCAAATCCATTGGCAATGTTTGCAAGAGAATACAATAAAATTGAACCAAACAGCACCGAAAGTCTTCCGCGCTTGTCACCCATGATCCCCCAAATCAATCCACCCACCAACAGGCCGGTCATTTGGACCTGTAGCAAGAACTCACCTTGGGTAAAAAGCTGATCATCTGTTACACCCATCGATATAAGACTGGGCCTTCGCACGATGCTGAAGAGCAGTAAGTCGTAGATGTCAACAAAGTAGCCGAGGGCAGCAACAATGACAGGTACACTGAAGAGTCCTTTTGAGTTTTCGTCCTTCATATCCTAAAGAAGTTCAAAGTTCAAAGTTTAAAGTTCAAAGGTTGAGCTTTGAACTTTCCGCTTTAAGCTCTTTTCGTAAGTGGCAAAATAGGAATAATTGGGCCATTCACAATAAGGCCCTACCGGCCCTTGATTAGAAATTTTGACCATTGGTAAAAAATCTAAGTTTGATTGAATGGAAATGTTTAAACTCGTGATAGAAAAAATCCAACCTTATGATAATGAAAAGTTCCTTATGCATTCTACTGGCATTGATTGCCAGTTCAACAACGTTTGCCCAGAAGAAAAGTGCCGCCAAACAATCGCTAACCTTTGACGAAAAATTATACAATGGCCTGGAATGGCGAAGTATTGGACCGTATCGCGGAGGAAGGTCAGCTGCGGTCACAGGAGTGCCGGGTAAGGCAAACCTCTACTACATGGGTGCCACCGGCGGAGGTGTCTGGCGCACAACCGATGCCGGAAATTCATGGGAAAATATTTCCGATGGGTTTTTTGGAGGATCTATTGGCGCGGTGGCGGTAAGCGAATGGGACAATAATGTTATTTATGTTGGCGGCGGCGAGGAATGCGTGCGGGGGAATGTTTCGTACGGCTATGGAATGTTCAAATCCACGGATGCCGGAAAAACCTGGACATCGATTGGGCTGAAAGACTCGCGTCATATTCCCAGGATTCGTATTCATCCAAAAAATTCAGAACTTGTTTATGCTGGCATCCTGGGTGATCTTTTTAAACCTACCGAAGAGCGTGGTGTGTACCGCTCGGAAGACGGGGGCAAGACCTGGAAAAGAATTCTCTTTGCCAATTCGAGTGCCGGTGTTGTGGACCTGGTAATGGATCCGAATAATCCGAGGATATTGTTTGCCTCTACCTGGCGCATCAAAAGGACTCCCTACAGTCTTGAAAGCGGTGGTGAAGGCTCAACGATTTGGATGACTAAGGATGGCGGCGACACCTGGACCGATATTTCCAAAAATGAAGGTTTACCAAAAGGCATTTGGGGAATTGTAGGCTTGGCGGTGTCGCCTGTAAATTCTAATCGCGTGTACGCAATTATTGAAAATGATAATGGGGGCGTCTATCGCTCCGATGATGGTGGAAAAATTTGGAAACGAATGAATGAAGATCGCAACCTTCGTCAACGGGCGTGGTATTATTCCCGCATCTACGCCGACACCAAGGATGAAGACATTTGTTATGTCATGAACGTCTCCTACCACCGCTCTAAGGATGGAGGCAAAACATTCCAGAACTACAATGCACCCCATGGGGATCACCACGACTTGTGGATTGCACCGGAAGACAACCAACGCATGGTAATTGCTGACGATGGAGGAGCGCAAGTGTCGTTCGATGCCGGAGAAAATTGGACGACCTACCACAATCAGCCTACTGCTCAATATTATCGTGTGACAACAGATAATAATTTTCCGTATAGAATTTATGGCGCGCAACAGGATAACAGCACGCAACGTGTGTTTCATCGCACCGATGGCGGCTCCATTGGCGAACGTGATTGGGATGTGTCTGCCGGGGGAGAAAGCGGGTGGCTCGCGGTTGATCCCACCAATAATAATATTGTGTACGGTGGAAGCTACGATGGGCTTTTGGAGAGAAAAAACCATGCGACCGGCGAAAGCAGAAGCATTAACGCGTGGCCCGACAATCCGATGGGTCACGGTGCAGAAGGTGCGAAATATCGTTTCCAATGGAATTTTCCAATATTCTTTTCCCCACATGATGCCACGAAAATGTACGCAGGCTCAAATGTGTTGCACGTAACACATAACGGTGGTGAAAAATGGGAGATCATCAGCCCCGACTTAACCCGGAACGAACCGTCCAAGCTTGTTTCCTCCGGTGGACCTATCACAAAAGACAATACAGGTGTGGAATATTATTGTACGATTTTCACAGCTGCCGAATCTCCGTATGAAAAAGATTTGATTCTGGTCGGTTCCGATGACGGCTTATTACACATCACAAAAGATGGGGGAAAAAACTGGGAGAAACTTTCCGTTGCCGGCATGCCCGAATGGACCATGATCAACAGCGTTGACTTTGATCCATTTGTAAAAGGTGGTGCGTATGTGGCCGCTACGAGCTACAAGTCGGGCGACTATCGTCCTTATCTTTTTAGGACAAAGGACTATGGCAAGACCTGGGCAAAAATTACTGACGGTATTGATCCAGGTCATTTCACCAGGGTGCTTCGTGCCGATTTGAAGCGTCCCGGTTTGCTCTATGCGGGTACCGAAAGTGGTATGTACATCTCATTTGATGACGGGGCGAGCTGGAAATCATTTCAACTCAACTTGCCGATTGTACCCATCACCGATTTGACTATCAAGAATGATAATCTGATTGCCGCCACACAGGGACGCAGCTTTTGGCTGATCGATGACCTTACTCCATTACAGCAACTCAATGAGGCCATGGTAACGGGTGAGTTTAACCTCTTTAAACCAATGCCGAGCTATCGCATGGGTGGCTTCTCCTTCGGAAGGCCTTCAAAATCAGAAGGAAAAAATCATCCGGGAGGCGTCATGATTCACTATTACTTGAAAGACACCGTCAAAGCACAGGTTGCACTGGAGATTTTGGAAGGAAACGGAAAACTCATCAAGAAATTCTCCACCAAGCCTGATAAGAAAGCAAAAGAGGAAGTCATGAAAATAAAACCCAACGGCAACCGCTTCATTTGGAACATGCGGTATCCGGATGCGGAAGGATTCGATGGATTGATCATGTGGGCCGGTTCGCTCACGGGTCCGAAGGCCATGCCCGGCATGTACAATGTCAGGTTGACGGTCAATGGAAAATCACAGGAAGCGGACTTCGAAATTTTGAAGGACCCCCGAACCGGTGGCACGGCCACCGATATCAAAGAGCAATTCGACTTCCTTATTTCTGTCCGGGACAAGCTTTCTGAAACCAACCAGGCTGTGAAAAAAATCCGGAGTACCCGTGATCAGATTAATCGCGTTACGGAACCGATGAAAGGTAAAGATGATCTGAAAGAAGTGAATGAAATGGCCAAGTCGATCCTGGAGGAAATGAAGAAAATAGAGGAGGCCCTCTACCAAACCAAAAACAAGAGCGGCCAGGATCCGTTGAATTACCCGGTGAGGTTGAATAATAAGCTGGCCGCATTGGCTGGTGAGGCGGATGGTGGCGATTTTAAACCAACCAACCAGGTAAAAGCCGTGCATCAAGAGATCACCGGGAAAATTGATGAGCAATTACAGATGCTGAATAAAATCTTTAAAGAGAAGATTCCGAAGTTCAACGATCTGGTGAAGCAGAAACAGGTGAACCCGGTTACACTGCCGGAAGTATTTTAAGAAACATGCAAAGCCAAAAAAAAGGACCGTTACCGTTACGGCTCCTTTTTATTTCTTCCCTATAATGTAGTAGAGAACAGGCCCCAGCACAGGCAAAAAAATCACAGCAATAATCCACAGTACTTTTTTCTCAAAGTCTTTTGATCCCTTGAGGATATCCATGATCACGAGCACATCAATGATAATAATGGCGAGGTAGATCAGTGTTCCCATAGCATGATTATTAATTGGTTCCTAAGATCTTAAATAATTCGTCGAGGTTAGGCGTAATTATAATTTCAGTCCGCCTGTTTTTCTGTTTGTTTTGATCCGATGTATTACCCACCAGTGGCGAGTATTCACCCTTACCGGAAGCGGTGATTTGGTTAGTCGAAACTCCCGCCTTTGTTAATATTTTTGTAATGGACGTGGCGCGCATCACGCTTAGATCCCAGTTGTCTTGCATGTATTGCGATTTCTTCCCAATCGGCACATTATCGGTGTGCCCCTCAACCATAATCTGAATATCCTTCTGATCTTTGATGGCTTTCGCCAATTGCTGCAACGCCCCTACGCCCTTGGTGTCTACTTCAATACTGCCGGATCCAAACAATAATTGTTCGGCCAATGAAACGTACACCTTGCCGTTTTTCACATTTACCGTGAGGTCATTCTCTTTAAAATTCAGCAAGGCGTTGCTGATTTTGTTCTTCAAGTCAAGAACAGCCTTGTCTTTGTTTGACAAAATCATTTCGAGTTCTTTCACTTTTTTCTCGCGTTCTGCCAGGCTGGTACCTAGGGAATCATTTAACTTCCGCGTTTTGTCCAAGTTCTCCTGGATGGCAAACAATTGCTCCCTGTTTTGCGTCAGGTCGCGGTTGAGTTTTCCGCTGTTGTTCAATAAGTTTTTGTAATACGCGTTGAGCTGATCGTACTCTTTGTTGAGGTCCGTCAGTTTTTGGGACGAACTCCTTTTCTGTTCACCCAACGCGGTTGTGTC
Source organism: Cyclobacteriaceae bacterium (assembly GCA_025350305.1). Taxonomy (GTDB): domain Bacteria; phylum Bacteroidota; class Bacteroidia; order Cytophagales; family Cyclobacteriaceae; genus ELB16-189. The sequence continues at coordinate 6,000 of JANXYC010000184.1, forward strand.
ACTCTTAAGTTTTGTGAGTTTCTCAGTAAGGTCTTTTAATTGATTTTGGGCTTTCGTCAATTGATCTGATTTGTCGGCCAATTCGCCCTCCGTTTTTACTTTTTGAGCCAGCATGTCATCGTATTTTCTCTTCGTCACGATGCATGACTGAAGGCTTGCCAGGAGAATCAAAACAGCCAGTTGAAAAAATCTTTCCATAAATTGAATAGTTAAGGTCGCGAATCTACTGCGAAAGTATGAGTTTGATTTGGACCTTGCAAAGAGAGTGTATTTCAAAGTCTCGCGTTGGACTAAAATCCATACCGAGCGGACTTTAATTGCCACGGGCTTAAGCCCGTGGCAATTTTTTGATAATGTTGGAGGGCGTTAGCCCAAATGAAGTTGTTTGACCGCGACATTTTGAGATGGACCTTGCAAAGAGGAATGTTTCCCAAACTCCTTAGATTTGTTTTAATCCCGTTGATTAGGGTCCGTTTCTAAAATATTATCATATTAATCAAATCTTATGAATCCCAGTCAAGGCATGCTTAAACCGGATTCCTTTAAAGGAAAAACAATTTTGGTCACGGGCGGCGGCACAGGCCTTGGCCGTTCCATGGGTAAATATTTACTGGAATTGGGTGCCAACCTTGTGATCAGCAGCCGGAAAAAAGATGTGATTGACAAGACAGCGCAAGAGCTAATGAAAGAAACGGGTGGAAACGTGCTGGCGGTGCCGTGCGATATCCGCAAATACGAAGAGGTTGAGCAACTGATCGTTGCAGCTGAAAAAGAATTTGGACCGTTGCATGGGGTTCTCAACAATGCTGCCGGGAACTTCATAAGTCCTACCGAACGGCTCTCGCACCGGGCTTTTGATATTATCGTAGATATTGTTTTACGGGGAACATATTATGTAACCCTTGCAGCTGGCAAAAACTGGATTTCAAAAAAACAGGCGGGAACATTTTTGAACATCGTGACCACCTACGCCTGGACGGGTTCGGGATACGTGGTTCCCTCCGCTTGCGGAAAGGCAGGAGTCCTGGCGCTTACCCGTTCACTGGCTGTAGAGTGGGCTAAATACAATATTCGCAGTAACGCTATCGCGCCCGGACCATTTCCCACAGAAGGAGCATGGAGCAGACTCTTGCCAGGTGAGTTGGCAAAACAATTTGATCCTGCAAAGCGAATCCCATTAAAACGCGTGGGCGAACATCAGGAGCTGGCGAACCTGGCGGCGTATCTTTTATCAGATTACTCAGCGTACGTTACCGGGGAAGTAGTGACGATCGATGGTGGCGAATGGTTGAAAAATGGTGGAGAGTTTAGTCACCTCGACCAGGTAACCGATGAAATGTGGAACATGTTTGAGAAGACCCGGAAGTAACCTAAAACCGGTAGGCAATACTGGCGCTGGCATAGTTGTGCACACTTACCCGCGTTGTCTCTTTGCTCAGGTGGATGCATGCCAATCCCACAGAAATTCGATTGCTCGCATATTGAATGCCAATCCTTTGCGAGAATAACCAGGGATTAAGGGAAGTAGTAAAAACACTGCGATTGTTTTGAAACAAACTTCCCTGGATAAAAATATTAGATAGGACATAATCACCCCCCATCGAAGCATAGAAGAAAAGTTCCGGCTTGCCTTTCCGGGATGAAACGTTGGACAAACTAGCATTCATATAGGAAGATTGGCTCAGGGGATTAAAACGAAAAAGCCGCAATGTAAATTCCTGGGAAATTTTATTAGTGCCTGTTCCAACCCACGCGCCGCTGGATGAAACAATTTCGACGCCTTTCCGAACTTGAAAACCATGGGTGTGATTAACATTAGCATTGATAACAAACTCATTACTGATCTGTGAGTCCCATCCTTCAATCGAATAGAGGTTAATCGTTTTATGCAGCCATTGTTGTAATTGACCCATGCCTGTTTCGTGTCCTACTACACCCACTTGTATGGCAAAGGAGTTACCCGCATTTTTTCTTCTGAAATTCAGAAGTTCGGCATTGACAAAATTCCATCCGCAGTACGGCCGATCCATATAACGGGTGTCGCGCGTGTCAACATTCTTCGGTGTAAAAAGTTTTATTCCGGCGTGAAAGGAAAAAATAGTTTTGCCGGAGTCCGGGCTATGAATGAGCGGGATTTTTGACTGCACCAAAAAGCGATAACTTACATCCATACCTGCGGTATAGTATTGATCGGTCATGAATGGGTAATCGTTATCCACGCCGAGGGCAAGTTCGCGGGTAGGAGACTGGGCATAGGTTGAGCCAACCCCTGCCAGTATGAGTAAAGCCACTATGAATCTCATGTTCCTAAAAATAGCACCGATTTTTTTATTTGGTGGTACCCTTGGAGCAAAAAAAGTCTGTAAACGGGACGGGTCACAAGCAATAGGCAGTAGTGTGAGCAACAGGCCTCACTCTTCCATGCTGGCTACCTGCTGATTTTAGGGCCTCGATCACTGGAAGAGGGATTGTATTTTAATCCTGTCTGTCCTACGAAGCTTTAGCGTAGTAGGGTTGATCCTATTCATCCAGTAATCCATTAATCCCGATAAAAAAAAGCCCTGACGATTACTCATCATGGCTTAGGTAAAAAAGTCAGGCCTGCCTGCCGGAGCCGTCCCGGCGTAGGCAAGTATCTGCCAGGAGAGGTTTATTAAATAAAAAACCCCATCTCTTTCGAGTGGGGTTTTTTAATAAAGTCAGGCAACGACTTACTCTCCCGGGTTTTACCCCAGTACCATCAGCGCGGGTGGGCTTAAC
>JANXYC010000237.1 GCA_025350305.1 Cyclobacteriaceae bacterium
GTCTTGTTCAAATCAATAATGTGGATGCCGTTGTTTTCCATAAAAATGTACTCCGACATTCTTGGATTCCACTTACGGGTAAGGTGCCCGAAGTGAACACCGGCTTCCATCAATTCCTGGGTTGTCATTTTATCTGCCATGCTTCTACTAAATCGATTAACGTTTGCTGAATTGGAATTTCCTTCTTGCTTTTCTGCGGCCCGGCTTCTTGCGTTCTACCATACGCGAGTCGCGCGTGAGCAAGCCTTCTTTTCTGAGCGGAGCACGATTCTCATTATTAATGGTCACCAGCGCACGGGCAATACCCAAACGGATGGCTTCCGCTTGGCCTTTGTTTCCGCCGCCTTCCACATTAACGGTCACATCGTAATTGCCGTCAGCTTTGGTGAGGGTCAACGCCTGCTTGACTGTGATCTGGAGTATTTCAGATGTAAAATAGGTTGCGAGTTCGCGATCGTTGATCAAAATTGTTCCTTTGCCAGGCTTTACATATACCCTGGCGATGGATGTTTTTCTGCGACCGATAGTATTAATAATCTCCATTCGGATTTTAGGATTTTAGGATTTTCAGAATTTTCAGAATTTTAGCGGTTTAGGTTGTTGTGCCTCGTGGGGATGCGCGGTGCCTACATAAACGTGCAAACTCCTGAACAACTCACGGCCGATGGTGTTTTTCGGCAGCATTCCGCGAACGGCATGCTCGATCAAACGCTCCGGATATTTTCCTTTGATCATGTTGGGGGTCGATTCCTTCTGGCCACCGTTGTAACCGGAGTGGGTGAAGATCACACGATCCGTCCACTTCTTACCCGTCATCTTTACCTTTTCGGCATTGATAACAATTACATGATCGCCACAATCAACATGGGGCGTATAGCTTGGCTTATGCTTGCCGCGAATTACTTTGGCAATCTGGCTGGCAACACGTCCCAATACCTGGCCCTCGGCATCCACCAAAACCCAGTTTTTTTCAGCGCTAGCTTTGTTAGCGTTCTTGGTCTTATAACTGATCGAATCCACTTGAATAAACGGTTAAACTACTTGAAAATCACAGCCCTCTTCAAAAAGGGACACAAAAGTAGACCCAATAAATAGATTATGCAAGCTACGATCTGATTTTACCGGACGTTAGCCGAAAGTTGCTTCAGTAAGGCCGTAAAGTCCTTAGAGTAAGGAGCTTGCGCGGTAATTGTTTGACCGTCAAGCCCGGAAAATTCCAGCGAAAACGCATGAAGTGCCATCCGTTTCATGAGGGGTTGCTCTTCAGTATCCTTCTTCACTCTGAATCCCCTCTTAATCGACGAAATAAGAAACGGTTTGCCACCATACACCTCATCGCCCGTAATCGGTGCACCAAGAGAGGCAAGGTGAATCCGGATTTGATGCATTCTGCCCGTAACCGGCCTACACTCCATGAGCGTATGCCTGGTAAAAAGGCGGAGGGTTGAAAAGGTGGTCTGGGCATCCTTGCCTTTGGATGTAAGTTTCACCGTCCCATCATTTTGTTTCAATATCGGGGCATCCACCTCGAAATTATCTAAATCATGCCTGCCATCTGCCACGGCATGATATACTTTCTTAACCTCGCGATGTTCGAATTGAAGACTCAAATGCCGATAGGCCTCCGGATGACGGGCGATGGCCAGCACACCGGAAGTGTCTTTATCGAGACGATGACAAACCTGGGCATCGGGTTCGAAATCTCGGGCCAAGGCAAGGATATTAACCGGCTCAACCCTGTCTTCGAGAGTGGCGATGAATGGAGGCTTGTTGATTAGTATATAATCCCGGTTTTCAAGGAGCATTAGGTTTTCAAATTTGACTGAGTTTCTCAAAGTAATTCGAAGGATAATCCTTTATTCGTCATTCGCAATTTGAACTACTCTTTCTCATCGTCCCCTTTTGACCGTGGTAACTTAAAACTAAATGTAGAACCTTTTCCAACATGGCTTTCCACTTCTGCCCGTGATCCATGACCTTCCAGAATATGTTTAACGATAGCAAGACCGAGGCCGGTGCCGCCTTTCTCCCGGCTGCGGCTCTTGTCAACACGATAGAAGCGCTCAAAAATCCGGGTAAGGTGTTGTTGAGGAATGCCCTCACCAGTGTCCGAGATAAACGCAGTAACGTTTTTCTTGCCCACGTCAAAGGCGACGACGACCTCGCCCCCTTCTGTCGTGTAATTAATCGCATTCGATACCAGGTTGGTCACTACCTGTGTGATCCGTTGCCAATCCGCATAGACCGTAAGTTTGTGTTCGGGATTTATCAATTTTAATTTGATATTTTTCTTTTCAGACTTCTCTTCAAACTGATCGATTACCTCGGAACACAATTTAAATAAGTCAAGCGGCTCAAATTTCATTTTAATATCGCCCGTCTCAATTTGAGACAGCGTCAGTAAGTCCTGGACGAGCACGTCCAGTCCATCCAGGCTTTTAGCTGCTTTTTTCAGAAACCGGTTTCGGACGTGCTTATCATTCACGGCTCCATCCAGCAGGGTGTGGACGAAACCTTGTGCGGCAAAAATGGGGGTTTTTAACTCGTGTGAAACATCCGCTATAAACTCTTTGCGAAAGGCTTCCAGCTTTTTAAGCTCGTCAATTTCCTTCTGCTTCAACAAGGCAAACGAGTAAATCTCTTCATTGATATTCTTCAACGGGTTGAGGGCACCCGATTTTTCACGTTTGATACCGCTGAGTTCTTTCTTTCTTAATTTCTCCAGCATCTTGTAGATTTTGTTGATCTCGCGAAAGACGAGAAACTCCAGCACCACATAAATCAGGAGGTAGGAACCCGAGAAACTGATCACGCCCGCCACGATCAGGCCATAGCGGTCCACGCTCTGCACCAACGATAAAAATAGTACGGTCACCAGGGCGATGAACACCGCCAGGAGCAGGGCCATCATCCGGGCACTATAGACCATGCGTTAAATCAGATTGAATTTGTAACCGACTCCTTTTACGGTCGTAATGTAATCATCTCCGATCTTTTCTCTTACTTTTCGAATATGAACATCTACGGTTCGAGCAAGCACGTAAACGTCGGAGCCCCAGATGTTTTGCAAAAGGTCGTCCCGGCTGAAGACTTTGTTGGGGTTTTGGGCCAAAAAAAATAGTAATTCGAATTCCTTTTTCGGAAGATTAAGCTCTATGCCTTTCACTTTAATGGTGTAACTGGAACGGTCAATCACCAGATCCCCTACGGTAATTTGAGCAGCGTGTGTCTTCCCTTTTGTATCGCGTCTGAAAAGCGCATTGATGCGGCTCATCAGGGCGCGTGGCTTTATGGGCTTGGTGATATAGTCATCTGCCCCGACGTCGAAGGCCGCCACTTCCGAATACTCTTCCGAACGGGCAGTGAGAAAAACGATAAACGTATTGACGAGGTCCGTCATGGCGCGCAACTGCCGGCAGGCTTCCACACCATCCATGTGTGGCATCATGATGTCAAGCAAAACAAGATCGGGTTTAAATTTTCTGGCGATGTCAACACCCAGGTGACCATTGTTCGCCACTTTCACCTCGTATCCCTCCTTTTCAAGATTGTATTTCAGAAGCTCGAGTATGGGCTCCTCATCGTCTACTACCAATACTTTGTAAGCGACTTTTTTACCCATTTGATTTTTTTTGCGTAACCAAAAGTAGCCAGATCCTGTCCAATAAAAAACCTACGTTACGTTCTTAACAAATCCTTAATCTGCCGGTAATTATAGAGATGGGTATTCCTTCTTGTAATGATTGATCATTGACCGCAAGTTATGATTGAATGTCCTTATCCATTCATCCTTCATGGTGTCGTGTTTCGACTCATACGTTTTGAAGGACATAAAATAGGTGTTGTTGGGGAGCCTTTTTGAAAACCGCTTCGATCTCTTTTGACCATCGCTCAGTGAAAGCGTATCAATGGCATCAACAATTCGCTGTATGAACGCCTGCTTCTTTTCTTTTTTTACGATCACCGGATCGCTTTCGGAAAACGCATGGTAGAGACTATCAAGTTTTCGCGTAGCGAGGAGCATGTGTTCCGCTACTTTCCTATAATCGCCATCTTCGAAAGCATATGTGCGATATTGACGCGACGTATCTCCAAATATTTTTAACAGAAATTCCTCTGCTCCCCTGTCACCAATAAATGATGCCAGGTTCTCATTAAAGTCAGAACTATCTTTTACATAAATGGTAGCGTGGACCATTTCATGCATAATAAGGCTGGCGAGGTCACCATCACTTCGTGTTAACATGCCGCTCAGGATAGGATCGGTAAACCATCCCAGTGTACTCCATCCTCCCGGATTGCGAATACTGACATCCCAATCCTCGCGCTCCAACGCTTCCTTTTCCTTGATTGCCTTTTCCCGGTCGAAATATCCTTTGTAGGGTACTGATCCCACTACTGGAAAGTCCCAACGCTTTTCATTTAACCGGAACGGTTCGCAGGCCGTGACCACCCACATTAATTCCTGACCCTTCTGATCATAGAGGGTCTTATAATTGTCAGTGTCATTCAAACCAAGCGAATCAATTGCAAACCGGCGTGCCCGCGCGATCAATTTCAATTTTGCTTTCAATGAATCCGGAAAGGACGGATCCTTCATGAATTCTTCTACCGGCCTTGCTTCCCGCATAATTTTTAGTTGTCCCAGGCCCTGCCCCACTCCATAGGTTATAAGCGACCAATAATAAACGCAAAGCACAATCAACACCAGTAAAATAGCGCCACTAATCTTCTTCATCATATCATCTCTTTCGCTTGAGCAAAAAATAACGGTCGCGATAATTTAAATAAAGTGCATAGGAGTACTGAAACGACTTAAAAGACAAATCAAAGTACGGTTCATACCGGAGGGTGAGATATAGATTGTCAGTAACTTTATAATCATACAAAAATCGAAAAATCATGAGTTGGGGTGACGGTTGAATGCGGGTGGGGTCAAAGTAGGAAACAGCCTGATAAATTTTACCGCCTTCAAATGACATAAACTCCCGCCCCTGCCAGTAGCTGGCCATCACATCCAAACCGAACCGCGTTGAAAGGGTACCATTCACATAGAAGCCATCACCATCAAAATAGGCTTGTCGCGATTTCGTAATGTCTTTATCATACACGTAAAAGCCATTGACGATTACTTGTTTCACCAACCCATTCGTTTGCTGCGACCAGTTTAAACCCACTGCCGTGTTAAAAAGTGTTTGGATCGGCAGCCCCGCAATATCCAACTGACCACCCTGATGGCGTGAAATAATCTGAACAGGCACACTCAATGAACCCGTTCCAATCTTGAGTATTCTCTTTTGCAGCGACAATCCTCCCACTAATTGCTCCTGACGTGTATCGCGCCAGTATTGCATGTATTGCCAGTCGATCCAGGTATCAACAAAAAAATCCTCGCGGTTAATTTGGAACTGCACGCCGGTCTCAAGCCTGTTATTAAGCATGCGTTCAAAATCATACAGGGGTTCAATGAGCCTGTGGTTGAGGCTGCTTTCCAGGTTACCGAAGATAACCGAATACTCCCTTTTTCTCCATTTTATAGAAAAGATCGGAGCTACTGTCGAGAACTTACTGTTGCCGAAATCCTTTTGAAAATACCCGCCGGCATCAATTCGGAGGTTTCGGTTAAGGTGGTAGCTCACAAATGGCTGAAACTGGTAGCCGAACAGCGTATAGCCATCCACAATCGTTTTTACGTATTCATTATTCTTAAAGAAACCAAGGGCATTCAGACCGGCATAAAGTTTTCCGGAATCTGCCTCCTCTACCACCATCCGGTCTTCAAAGACGCGGTTGTTCAGCTGGGCCCGTGAACGTTGGCTGCCCAATAGCGCGATTATTGTAAGAAGTAGCAGGTTTATTCGCATGAAAGTGCAAATTAAGATTGTTGCCTGTTATTCGTTAACGGTTAGCAAGTTAAAATCAATCAGGAATTTCTCGGTCCCAAACTATTCGTGATTCTCATTTCCTTATTATCATTGATGTGGTAATTTCAGCCCCACTTTACAACAGCGTAATCAACTACACACACATATGAGCGACAACAAAAGCGACAAAGGCGACAACAAGGAAAAGTTAGAAAAATTAAAGGCTCTTCAACTAACCATTGACAAACTGGAGAAGACCTACGGGAAGGGCACGGTGATGAAACTGGATGATAAAAAGGTCCTGGATGTACCGGCGATTTCCACTGGATCATTAGGGCTCGATATCGCGTTGGGCATTGGGGGCATCCCCCGCGGTCGTGTCACTGAAATTTACGGACCTGAATCCTCTGGCAAAACCACCTTGACATTGCACATGATTGCCGAGGCACAAAAAAAAGGCGGGCTTGCAGCGTTCATTGACGCCGAGCATGCTTTTGATAAAGCCTATGCTGAAAAGCTCGGCATTGATACAGAGAATCTGTTGATCTCACAGCCTGACAACGGTGAGCAAGCGCTTGAAATCGCAGAACACCTTATTCGTTCTGGGGCCATAGACATCATCGTAATCGATTCTGTTGCCGCACTTGTTCCGAAGGCTGAACTGGAAGGTGAGATGGGAGAAAGCAAAATGGGTTTGCAGGCAAGGTTGATGTCCCAGGCGTTGCGAAAACTTACCGGTACAATTAGTAAAACCGGTTGTGCCTGTATTTTCATCAACCAGTTGCGCGAGAAGATCGGCATCATGTTCGGCAACCCGGAGACCACCACCGGTGGAAATGCGCTAAAGTTCTACGCGTCTGTCCGTCTGGACATCCGCCGAATCGGTCAGATCAAGGAAAGCAGCGATGACATTACCGGCAACCGGGTAAAAGTAAAAGTGGTGAAAAACAAAGTTGCCCCTCCTTTCAAAGTTGTTGAGTTCGACATCATGTATGGCCGGGGAATTTCCAAGTCGGGTGAGATTGTGGATATCGGTGTTGAACTGAATGTTATTCAGAAATCCGGTTCCTGGTTTTCTTATAACGGCAACAAGCTCGGTCAGGGACGCGATGCGGTTAAACAACTGATCGAAGACAATCCGGAACTGATGGAGGATTTAGAGAAAAAGATCAAGGAAAAACTTGTGGCACCGGAGGGCGCGAAGGTGTTGGAGGCAGGAGTAGGATTAAAGGATTGATAGGATTAGTTCTTCATAGAAAAAAACGCCGACTCATCAGGGCGTTTTTTTTCTTATTTCCCTTTGTAAAAGTCCGCGTGTTTGTTGGTGAAGACCAATAATAGCCCGATTGTTTTTTTTATCTCTTCTTCAAATCACCAAAATATTCTAGCCGTTAGACCTGATCGCGATCACCGGATCTAGCCTTGCTGCTACCGCCGCCGGAACTATGCCGGCGATCAGCCCGATGACAGAAGAAACCCCTAACCCAAGCACAATATTTTTAACGCTCAATACAACCTCAAGGCTGCCAAAGGGAATGAAGGTGAGCAGGAACACCAATAGAATACCCGCCAGCCCTCCGATCAAACTGAGGAACACAGCTTCAAACAAGAACTGAAATAAAATAAAATAATTTTTCGCGCCAAGCGATTTCTGCAAGCCGATGATACTCGTTCGCTCCTTCACGGATACAAACATGATGTTGGCGATGCCAAACCCACCTACAAGGATCGAAAACCCACCGATGATCCATCCCGCAATCCCCACCACATCAAACAATCCACTGATCGCGTTGGCGATAGCTTCCGGACGGTTGAGCGCAAAACTATCTTTCTCAGTTGGTCGCAACCCTCTTCTTCCCCGCAACAATCCTTTCATTTCATTTTCCAATTCAACGAGACCCAGGTCAAAGCCATTTCCTTTCACGCCAATTGTGGATTGCAATTCATTCCACATGCCCGTTCCGGTCTGGTATAATTTTCGAAACGAATTGTATGGAATGATAACCGTGTAATCATTGCTCGGTGTTCCGAGGAAACTTTGTCCCGCACGCTTGATTACACCAATGACTTTATATTTTAAATTCTTGATTTTGACATCTTCCCCGATGGGGTCCCGGTCATTCGGAAAAAGCGATAGCGCTACTTCATGACCCAGTATCACAACGTTTCTTCCACCCTCCACTTCATCCGGAGTAAAGTACCGGCCATTGCTAAGGTTGATTTCAAAAATTTCATCGTAGCCCTCTCCCGCACCACGAAGTCCGATCTGGCCGATGCTGTTGCTTTTCTGCCTGATAATTGTGTTGCCTTTGGCGGCGTATATCGCGATGGCCGTTTTGCTGTGCAAATTGGCATTCAAAAATTTATACTCATTCAAAGAAGGCGTGGGTCTTCGCCAGTATTCCCACCATTTGTAAGGACCATTGCCCTCCGGGGTAAAGGGCCACTTGCTGACATAAATCACCCCCGTTCCGAGAAAATCAAAACTCGACTTGATATTTTTTTCCAGGGAGTCAACCAGTGTGAAAACGGCGATGATGGCAAATATCCCAATGGTTACACCCAAAAGGGAAAGAATCGTGCGAAGCACATTGGATTTCAGCGCTTTCCAGGCGAACAAAAAGCTTTCAGCTATCAGGCGGAGTACAAGCATTGGGCAAATAAACGTGAAATAATCGATTTTGGTTGTAGAAAATCCGCATAAAAGGCTTTCCAATCCATTCACATTACCCGCTGACCACGACCAGATTTTGGGAGGTAAATCCAATTGAATCCCAACCTGTGTTACCACAGACCGTGAGATTTTTCAAAAGATTGTGAGCAACGTTGATTTCCAGATAACCGATTCACTATCGGTTTGCTTTTGATTTAAGATGGAGGGGTTGCATTTCGTATCAGTTTCCTTATTTTTGCACCCTTATTAAAAATCGGGCCCTATACGACACGGGGCCAAAGCCCGTAAGCTTATGAAATGTCCAACCGGTTTAATTACCCCACTTCCCTATTTTTTTTCCTGGATCTTCCATTACAGCTTAAGTTACAGCTTAAGGGCCAGTTCAAAGAAAAGCATTCTATCAGTTATAAATTTTTAAGCAATGAAATTATCCGGATTTAAGTTTGACCTTCCCAACAACCTGATCGCTCTTCACCCATCCGAAAATCGCGATGATTCCCGGATGATGGTGATTCATAGGGATACTGGTAAGATTGAGCACAAAATCTTCAAAGAGATTGTCAATTATTTTGATGAAGGAGATGTGTTTGTTGGAAACGACACCATGGTTTTCCCCGCCCGCCTTTATGGCCGTAAGGAAAAGACAGGCGCTAAGATTGAAGTATTTCTGCTGCGTGAGTTGAATGCAGAGATGCACCTATGGGATGTGTTGGTAGACCCCGCCCGGAAAATTCGTGTCGGCAACAAACTTTATTTTGGTGATGGTGATCTCGTGGCGGAAGTTATTGATAATACGACCTCACGCGGTCGCACCATTCGCTTTCTTTTTGACGGTGATTCGGAAGCATTTGATAAAATCGTGGAGACACTAGGCGAAACCCCCCTTCCAAAGTACATCAAAAGGAAGATTGAGCCTGCAGACAAAGAACGATTCCAGACGATTTATGCTAAGAAAAAAGGAGCGGTATCAGCGCCCACGGCCGGCTTGCACTTCACCAGACAGTTGATGAAACGGATGCAACTCAAAGGCATTGAAATGACTTACGTAACGCTGCACATTGGCCTGGGCACATTCAGGGCTGTGGATGTCGAAGACCTCACTAAACATAAAATGGATTCTGAAAATTTTATTGTGGGGCCCGAGGCCGTGAAGGCTGTCAACAACGCGCTGGATAACAAAAATAAAATCTGTGCAATTGGCACTACCTCGATGCGTTCCCTTGAAACGGCTGTGTCAGCAAGCAATCGACTGAAAGAGCGGGAAGGCTGGACCGATAAATTTATCTTTCCGCCCTATGATTTCAAGATTTGCAGCGCGTTGGTCACCAATTTTCATCAGCCGGAGTCCACACTTTTGATGATGGCCTGTGCTTTTGGCGGGTACGATCTTACGATGCAGGCTTATCAGATCGCAAAAAAGGAAAAATACAAGTTCCTTACCTACGGGGATGCGATGCTGATTATTTAACAAATTCTATTGAATCCTCGCGAATACGCCCTCATAGTCGCCGGTGGCAAAGGCACACGAATCAATAGCAGCTTGCCAAAACAGTTCATTGAATTGAACGGCATTCCGATGCTCCTTCATACGTTGCAGGCTTTCTACCGGTACTCATCCGCCTTGTCAATCGTATTGGTACTGGCGGAAGACGATTTTGAAACCTGGAACTCAATTGTGGTCAGGCATCAGTTCACCAAACCTGTTATACTTCAGAAAGGTGGCGAAACCCGCTTTCAATCCGTGAGAAATGGGCTTGCAAAAATAGACGGTGATGGCTTGGTAGCTATCCACGATGGTGTTCGCCCCTTGGTAAGTAAAGATATCATTGCTGCTTCGTTCCATTTGGCGGCTCTTCATAAAACAGCCGTAGCTGCCATCCGCCTTAAAGAATCCATTCGCATGACCAATCAGGCCGCGCTATCGGATGATAGTTTGGCCCACAAGAAAGATATTACCAAAGCGATGGATCGTTCATTGTTTCGACTTATCCAAACGCCACAGACCTTCGATGTTCAGTTGATTAAGAAGGCTTACCAGATGAAAGAAGACCTGAGTCTTACGGACGATGCCAGCGTTGCCGAGCGCTCGGGACATACAATTTCTTTGTTCCAGGGGAGTTATGACAATATTAAAATCACAACACCGGAAGACCTCATCATTGCAGAGGCGTTGTTGCGCGCCAGGTCATCCTGGGTGAAATGATCAGAAATCTCCCCAGCCTTGAAATATTACCGTATTGTGGTTTTGTCAATCGGGCTTGAATTGAAAAGGTGTCCCTGCCAGGTTCTTCTGCAAAATGGTACCGAAGTCTGATCTTTCTTAGCCGGTGATGAACGCAAAGTTCTGTCCCCATTTGGAAGGCTTGCCGATCATTTCAATGTTAAACATGGCGACTACTTTTTCGGGGTCCAATTGTTGTGAAAAGTATTTCGATCCATAGCCACCAATTTCTTCTGCTGTAAAGGCCGTCTTATTCTGACAGTTAATATTCATCTTCGTTAAAAAAGAAATCTTCCTTGGTTGGATAATCAGGCCAGATCTCTTCGATACTTTCATAGGGCTGACCATCATCTTCGAGTTCCTGGAGGTTTTCAACTACCTCAAGCGGTGCGCCCGAACGGATAGAAAAGTCAATTAATTCATCTTTCGTGGCAGGCCAGGGGGCATCCTCGAGGTATGAAGCCAGTTCCAGTGTCCAGTACATAGTCCGCGTTTAAAATTTCCGCAAAAATAGAATTAAATACTACATAGTCAATAGTCATGCCTCGATAGTTTCAAAACCGAAAAAGTAACCTCATTTTAAGGATTCCTGGCACGCCCGGCGTATGGACTATTGACCAAAACAACCATATTTGCGCTTCTAACAAAAACCTTCATGGCAGACGAAAAAATCATCTTTTCGATGACGGGCGTCAACAAAATATACCCGCCCAGTAAGCAAGTACTTAAGAATATTTACCTCTCCTTTTTTTATGGTGCCAAGATCGGCGTCTTAGGTCTGAACGGATCAGGAAAATCTTCGCTGCTGCGAATCATCGCGGGGATCGACAAGGAATTTCAGGGAGAAGTTGTTTCTGATCAAAGTTTTACTGTAGGTCTGTTGGAGCAAGAGCCGCAATTGGACAAAACGAAAACGGTTAAAGAAATCGTCGAAGAAGGCGTGAAAGAAATCACCGATTTGCTGAAAGAATTTGAAGCGATCAATGAAAAATTTGGAGACCCTGCGGTAATGGAAGATCCTAACAAAATGGAGAAGCTCATCGAGAAGCAAGGGGCCATTCAGGAAAAATTAGATGCAGTCAATGCCTGGGAGCTTGACCACAAACTTGAGCGCGCTATGGATGCCCTCCGCTGTCCGCCACCGGACGCAAAAGTAGAATACCTTTCCGGTGGTGAAAAAAGGAGAATCGCACTGTGCCGGTTGTTGCTGCAAGAACCCGATGTTTTACTCCTGGATGAACCGACTAACCATCTTGATGCCGAATCCGTGCAATGGCTTGAAGAACATCTTCGCCAATACAAAGGAACAATCATCGCGGTGACCCACGACCGTTACTTTCTCGATAATGTTGCCGGGTGGATCCTGGAACTTGATCGCGGTGAGGGCATTCCCTGGAAAGGAAATTATTCTTCCTGGCTCGACCAGAAACAAAAACGATTGAAGAGCGAGGAAAAAACCGAATCGAAACGACAAAAAGCATTGGAGCGGGAACTGGAGTGGGTGCGCATGAATCCCAAGGGCCGCCAGGCAAAAGGTAAAGCACGCTTGACAGCTTATGAAAAACTCATTGGTCAGGAGGGTCGCGAAAAAGAAGATAAGCTCGAGCTCTACATTCCACCAGGTCCGCGCCTCGGAAACAAGGTGATCGAGGCTGCAGGTGTTTCCAAAGCGTATGGCGAAAAGCTTTTATATGAGAACCTGACTTTTTCACTCCCACCTGCAGGCATTGTAGGTATCATCGGACCGAACGGAGCTGGTAAAACAACGCTCTTTAAAATGATCATCGGAAAAGAAAAGCCGGATGCCGGAACATTCTCTGTGGGAGATACAGTGAAGATCGCCTATGTCGACCAGGAGCATGATGATCTGAAACCCGAAGACACAGTCTTTCAGGCAATCACCGGAGGGAATGATTTGATATTGCTGGGGGGAAAAGAAATGAATGCGCGTGCGTACGTGAGCAAATTCAATTTCAGTGGAACCGATCAGCAAAAGAAAGTAAAAGAGCTTTCCGGCGGTATGCGAAGCCGTGCGCACCTGGCGATCGCGTTAAAACAGGGCGGTAATCTACTGCTACTGGATGAACCAACCAATGATCTGGACGTGAATACACTTCGCTCACTGGAAGAAGCGTTGGAAAATTTTGGCGGGTGTGCAGTCATTATTTCTCACGACCGCTGGTTCCTGGACCGGGTGTGTACACACATCCTTGCCTTTGAGGGGGACTCACAGGTTTTCTGGTATGAAGGCAGCTTTAGTGATTACGAAGAAAATAAGAAAAAGCGATTGGGGGATGATCAGCCGCATAGGATTAAGTATAAGAAGTTGGTGAAATAGGAATGCTGGATGCTCGATTGTGTTTGTTCGTTGCTCGGCACATTATATTAGGCATCTCTTCCATATATAACAAGGTTTCGGAAAGCTTCAAAAATAGCTTTTCATTAGCCTCTTCCCACCTTCTCTCTCTCCCGATGGCTATCGGGAGAGAAGGGTTAGGGAGTTTTTAGAGACCCTGATGTTTCAGTCCAGAACCCAGCAATCAGAATCCAGAATCAATTTCATATGAAAGCTCTAACCACCATCCTCCTCCTCACTGCCTCCAATGCTTTCATGACCCTGGCCTGGTATGGTCATTTGAAGTTTAAAGAAATGAGCTGGAGTCAGAATTTGGGACTCATCAGTATTATTTTGATCAGTTGGGGTATTGCCCTATTTGAATATGCGCTTCAGGTGCCTGCGAACCGCATTGGCTTTAAAGAATATGGCGGGCCGTTTTCTTTAGTGCAGCTTAAGGTAATCCAGGAAGTTATCACCCTCATCGTTTTTGTAATCTTTTCGCTGACATTCTTCAAAAATGAAACGATCAAGTTGCATCACATCATTGGATTCGTCTTCCTTGTGCTCGCCGTTTATTTTATTTTTAAAAAGTAATCGATCTATAAGGTTGGAAAATGTATTTTGATTGCTTGTTGTTACCCAGGAACCTGCCTACAGAGGCTTTCGGCAGGCAAGCCAGCATTACAATGTTGCCATATCAATTACAAATCTGTATTTCACATCATTCCTGAGCATTCGCTCGTAGGCTGCGTTAATATCCTTGATGGCAATAACCTCCACATCCGACATGATGTTCCGGTCGGCACAATAGTCAAGCATCTCCTGGGTTTCCCTGATCCCGCCGATCAATGAACCCCCCAATGACTTTCGTCCACCAATTAAAGAAAAGTGCTGGACAGCTGACGGTGCAGGCGGAACACCCACAACGATCAGTACCCCATCTCTGCGTAACAGTCCGAGATATTGATTAAGATCATGTTGTGCCGAAACAGTATCAATAATAAAATCAAAATGATTGCGCAACGATTTAAGAACCGATTCATTTGCTGTATGGGCAAAATGATGAGCTCCCAGTTTTTTTGCATCTGCTTCTTTGTTTTTGGAGGTACTGAGTACAGTGACCTCTGACCCGAGTGCTGCAGCAAATTTCACCGCCATGTG
>JANXYC010000251.1 GCA_025350305.1 Cyclobacteriaceae bacterium
CGTAGATGGCTTTGTCGTCGGCATTTTAAATCCGGATGGCACGATCGACAAAAAGCGGTGCAAAGAGTTTGTTGACAAAGCTCGGCCGCTTAAAGTCACATGCCACCGCGCGTTTGACATGACACGTGATCCCTTTGAAGCATTGGAGGACTGCATCGAAGTTGGATTTAGCCGCATTCTTACCTCTGGTCAGCAGTTAAAAGCAATTGAAGGAGTGGGCCTGATTCGACAGCTAGTGGAGAAGGCAGGCAACCGGATTTCAATCATGGCGGGTTCCGGCGTGAATGAGAACACCGTTCAGGAGATCGTGACGAAGACGAACGTCAGGGAGATTCATTTCTCTGCAACTGCCTTTCGGCAAAGTCCGATGACATTTCAGAACCAAAATATTGCCGCGATGGGCGAGGAGGGAAAGGGTGAATTTGAACTGCGCACTGTAGATCCGGAGCGGATTCGAAAAATCCGGGAATTAGTTCGGATCAATCAGTAAAAAATTCAGACTGAAACAGAAGACTTAAGAAAGTCTCACCTCCAAATGGATCTCATCTTCCAGGCGAGTACTCTAAATGCTGTCCTCCCGTTATCTGAATAGGTCGATAAGCTGGATTTTTTGTGCGTAGGAAAAACTTGCTCCGTGAGGATCTGTTCCCCATCATTTACGAAGACCTCCACAATTGACTGGTCGATAAACAAGTGAAATTTTATTTTTCCGTCTACAGGCTTTGCACGCACCCGCTCAATGCTGTCAAAATCCTTGATAACGCCTGCATTCCCGGCATGCGTTCGATCAATAAAAACTTCCTGTGTTTTACTGTTGTAACCAACAAGGGTCTCCTCCTTACCATTTTTAAGAATTTTGATTCCAGCTTCTGTTGAGTTGGTTGGATCAAATTCCATTTCTATCTCAAGCTCACTATTCCAGTTTTCACTGAGATCGATTATTTCATAGCTGCGCAATAGGCGAATCGCTTTAATTGGACGTTGGATTAATCGAATGCCCCCGTCCATTTCCTTTAACGAAAGCTCCCGTGGAATTGACATCGCTCCTCGCCAAGGCGCCGTGGGAAGCCGATTGCCGTATGTCCAGTTGTTTACCCAACCGAACATAATCGTGCGGTTGTCTTCTTTTGGAAAATTATTGAAAACAATACCGGCATAAAAATCTTTTCCATAATCTACATACCGGGGAGGCTGTCTGGGATCATCGGGGGTAAACGTTGTTCCGTCAAAGGCTCCCACAAAATATTGCATGCCTACAAAAGTAGGCCCCTGTGGATGGCTTCCGGACAAGGATAATACCCATTTGCTTTTTCCTGGTTTATTTTCAATAGGCAATTCATAAAGGTCCGGGCATTCCCAGATGCGGGTCGTGTCGCCGATCCCGCCAAACTCACTCGCTTGTGTCCAATCCAGAAGGTTCGTTGATTTATAGAAGCGGACTTTGCACAAATCGGGAATCACCAACGCCATGATCCAGCGCTGCTGCGGTTCGTACCAGAAAACCTTCGGATCGCGGAAATCTTTCCGCTGAATGTCGAGGATTGGATTTTTTGAGTAACGCTCCCACGTCCTGCCGTTATCGTTGCTGTAAGCGAGGCTTTGATGTTGTACAACCTCCCGACTGTCTTTGTGAACGTTTGACGTGTAAATCGCCACCAGACAGTCCTTGCCATCACACAAACCACTGGAATTATTTTTATCAACCACTACGGTTCCGGAGAAAATCATGGTGCTGTCACCGGTGGCTGGGTCGGTGTACTCTTCGAGTGCGACCGGTAAATGTTCCCAGTGGAGTAAATCTTTGCTGACCGCGTGTCCCCAACACATGTGAGCCCAGGTAGGCCCGTATGGATTGTACTGATAGAAAAGATGGTACTCACCTTCATAGTACACCAGGCCATTCGGGTCGTTCATCCACTGAGCAGGAGGGCTAAAATGAAACTGGGGACGATGGGTTTCAGAATAATAAAGACTATCCACGATAGGCCTGTGTCGACGGGGTGATTTTACACAGGAAAAAAGAATGGTAACAATAAAACTTATGATCAACCACCTCATAGGTTTAGCGTTTTGCTTTTTCCGCTAAAATAATAGAAGCGGAGTTAATGCAAAAACGTAATCCACTGGGAGGAGGTCCGTCCGGGAAAACATGACCCAAGTGGGCATCGCACACATTACATGTTACTTCGATCCGAACCATGTCATGACCTGAATCTTTGTGATAGGCGATCACGTTGTCAGTAAGGGGCTGGGTGAAACTAGGCCATCCTGTTCCTGATTCAAATTTCAAGCTTGAATCAAACAGAAGGGTTTTGCAACAACGGCAGGCATACAATCCCGGATCGTGGGCTTCACAATACTCGCCGGTAAAGGCCCGTTCGGTACCTTTCTTGCGCGCAACACTATACTGCTCAGGTGATAAGATTTTCTTCCATTCTTCATCATTTTTTTCGACCCGCTGGGGAGGAACGGGATTACCCTTGGTGGCAATGCGGTTAACGTCCGTCCATTTTAACATACAGAAATTTTAAGTGTTGAACTATACTGGTAGGCTCACATTGAATTGAGAGCCCACTTCTAACTTCGATGTTGGCTCAATAGTTCCAGGAAGCCTGCATATTGTTTCTTTTACAATATATAATTCAAGTCCCGAACCTTCGTGCTAATTTTAGAAAAACCATAATTTAATCGCCATGGCGATGATGGAAATAACCATGACACGCTTGATCCAGACTTCACCTGCTGACACAGACCAGCGGCTGGCATACCAACCCCCCATAGCGTGTCCGATGGCCAGGACGAGTCCGGGTTTCCACTCTATTTTTCCTTCGAAGGCAAACACAATTACAGAAATACTGGTGTACACAATCGCAGCGAAAACTTTTACATAATTGCTCTTCACCAGGCTCAAATGGTTGACCACGCTCAATACACCGATCACCAAAAAACCAATTCCTGCCTGAACAAATCCGCCGTAGATGCCTAGAAAAAAGAAGCAAATGGAGCCGATCACCTGGCTTCGTGCGTCCAACCTTTCCGCGCCGGTGGATTTAAATGGGTCGAATAGTATTAAGACCACTGCCAGCAGCATAACAATGACGAATATTTTAGTGAAGACGGTATCGGCCACGTTAGATGCAACGAGGGAACCAATGATTCCTCCTACAAGCGATGTCAGTCCCAGGTAAAGACCATAAGGCCACGGAAGCTCAACACGTTTGCTTCTAAATCCGCCAACGGCGAAGATATTTTGGAAGAGCAAGGCAACGCGGCTGGTGGCATTTGCCGTGGT
>JANXYC010000261.1 GCA_025350305.1 Cyclobacteriaceae bacterium
AACATGGACTTTAGTCCAACACGACACTTGGATTGAATTGATGAACGGATTGCACAGATAACTGAACACTGATTGAATTGAGGAAAGATTAATGATCACTGAATTAGATAGGAATATGATAAAAACAGCGGACCGGATCGCGAATGTGGAGGAGTATTATTTCAGCAGGAAACTGGCGGAAGTGCGAAAGCTTGATACACCGGAGCTTCCGGTGATCAACCTCGGCATTGGCAGTCCGGACCTCGCACCTTCACCTGCGACGGTCGATGCGCTGATAAAGTCAGCCGAAAATCCTGCCAACCATGGCTATCAGAACTACAAAGGCATTCCTGCCTTGCGACAAGCCATCGCGGACTTCTATCGAAAGACATACCATGTGACGTTGGACGCCGAGACGATGATACTCCCGCTGATGGGTTCAAAGGAGGGTATCATGCATATCGCGATGGCCTTTGCCAACGAAGGTGATGAAGTTCTCATTCCGGATCCGGGCTACCCGACGTACGAATCGGTAGCAAAACTGGTCGGCGCTAAAATTCGTACGTATGAAATGAAGGAGTCTCTTGATTGGGGTGTGGACGTCGAGGCACTGAAACATCAGGACCTTTCAAAAGTAAAAATCATGTGGGTGAATTTTCCTCACATGCCTACGGGTCGGGTGGCCTCGCGACATGAAATGAAAGTGCTGGTGGACCTGGCGAGGAAGCATAAGTTTTTGATCGTGAACGACAATCCCTACAGTTTGATTTTAAATGACGCTCCCCTCAGCATTTTGTCCATCGAAGGTGCCGGGGATGTAGCGCTCGAACTCAACTCACTGAGCAAGTCACACAACATGGCGGGCTGGCGCATTGGTTGGGTGGCAGGAAAGAAAGAGTTTATCGAGGCGGTGTTGAGGGTAAAAAGCAACATGGACTCGGGCATGTTTCTTGGATTGCAGCATGCGGCGATCGCGGCATTGAAAAATGATCAGGACTGGTTTGATGAACTCAACACGGTGTATCGCGGCCGGGCGGTCGTCGCAAAACAAATTCTTGATGAACTTGAATGCACGTATTCCGCTAAGCAGTCGGGTTTGTTCCTTTGGGCCAGGGCACCGCACCAGGTCGGGGATGTAGAGAAATGGATTGATGAGATTCTTTATGCCACCAAAGTTTTCATCACACCTGGATTCATCTTCGGAAAAACCGGAAGCAAACACGTGCGGATATCACTCTGCGCACCGATCGAGAAAATGGGAGAGGCCCTTATTCGAATCCGGCAGTGGCGGTTAAAAGCAAACCAGCATAGTTCAACTAAAGTAAAAGCGCAACACCTATGAAAGTCACAATTGTTGGTTTGGGGTTGATTGGCGGCAGCATGGGCATCGACTTGCGAAAAGAAGGATTGGCTGATCAGCTTGTGGGCGTTGATCTGAATGAAGAACATGGGAGGAAAGCCGTTGAGCTCGGCCTGGTGGATAGAATTGAACCGGAAGACAAAGCCCTGGCAGAAGCAGACGTGATCATTCTCGCGATTCCCGTGAACATGATGAGTGCGCTGCTGCCACAGGTATTGGATACTATAAAGAAGAATGCAGTTGTGATCGATACAGGCTCTACCAAGTCCATGATCTGTAAATCTGTGAGCAATCATGTGAATCGCTCTCAGTTTGTTGCCGCTCATCCGATTGCTGGAACTGAAAACTCCGGTCCCACGGCAGCATTTTCCGGCCTGTTCACTGCGATGACCAATATTATTTGTGAACGTGAAAAGTCATCGGAGGGAGCGCTCGCTGTGGCTGAAAAAGTTTTTTCCGCCCTCGGAATGAAAACAATTTTTATGGACCCGGACGAACACGACAAGCATGTCGCGTACGTTTCACATTTGTCGCACGTGAGTTCATTTTTGCTTGGTCAAACGGTACTGGACATTGAGAAAGATGAAAAAAACATATTCAACCTGGCGGGCAGCGGACTTGCTTCCACGGTCCGGTTGGCGAAAAGTTCGCCGGACATGTGGGCCCCGATCTTTGAGCAGAATGCTGAATACCTGGGCCAGGCGTTGGCTGAATACATCATGCATCTTCAACGGTTCCATTACCAGTTGATGAAACGAAACACAAAAGAGATCTACCGTATTTTGAAAGAAGCCAATAAAATAAGAAAGGTGCTGGACGTCAGCCTTACACCGGACAGACAGGGAATAACACAATCACCTCCAGGAGCCCGGTCAACCTGAAAAACAATTTTACATTTCTAAAGAAAAAACAAAAAGAGATATGCAATTTCAATCAATCACTTCCGCGCTGAATATCACCAAACCATTTATCATCAGCGGACCGTGCAGTGCGGAGACCGAAAGCCAGATGATCACCACGGCCAAACAACTGGCGGCCACAAAAAAAGTTCATGCCCTTCGAGCCGGCATCTGGAAGCCCCGCACACGACCCGGACAATTTGAAGGCGCGGGTGCAGAGGGATTAAAGTGGCTGGTGATGGCCAAACAGGAAACAGGACTGCCGATCACAACGGAGGTTGCCACCGCCGCTCACGTTGAAGCGTGTCTGAAAGCGGGAGTGGATATTCTTTGGATAGGGGCACGCACCACGGTGAATCCTTTTTCTGTTCAGGAGATTGCCGATGCACTTCAGGGAGTGGACATCCCGGTCATGGTGAAGAATCCTGTGAATCCTGATCTTGAATTATGGATCGGAGCCCTGGAGCGATTGAACCGTGCCGGTATCAAAAAGATGGCGGCCATTCATCGCGGGTTTTCTTCTTTTGAGAAGGGGCCCTTTCGCAATGCGCCCATGTGGGACCTTGCCATTGAGCTGAAAACACGGGTACCCGGTCTTGAAATGATTTGTGATCCAAGCCATATCTCCGGCAACCGCGAGCTCATCGCTATGATCGCGCAGAAAGCGCTTGACCTGGACATGAATGGTGTCATGATAGAAAGTCACCTGGACCCGGATGCCGCCTGGAGTGATGCCAAGCAACAGGTGACACCCGCCGCGCTGGCAAAAATTGTGGAAGGGCTTGTAGTCCGCTCGGTATCCTCGGATAGCAAAACGTTTAAGGACACGCTGAGTTTATTGCGCGAGCAAATCGATCAGATTGACGATGAGATCATGCAGAAGATGGCCAAGCGTATGAAGATCTCGGAGAAGATTGGTCAGTACAAGAAGGAAAACAAGGTGACGATTTTGCAGGTAAATCGTTGGGAAGAGATTGTACAAACACGCGCGGCACTAGGCAAGGCCATGGGATTGGACGAAGGGTTTACGCGGGATTTATTGAGATTGGTTCATCACGAATCGATACAAGTGCAGACGAAGGTGATGAATAAGGCAGAAGAGAGGGTATGAGGAATAAGCAGGCAGGCCTACCCGCCGAAGGTGTTGCAGCGTAGGTATGCGGCAAGTAGGCAGTAGGCAGTGGTGCTACCAGTGATGTGGTGCGTTTGTTTCGATGATGGCACGGCGTTTTTAAAGGGTGCCTGTGCGTTCTTATGTCAGGCTCCTGCACAAAAATGCTTTTGACAATTTAGCTGGGCACCTTATCTTAGTCGATGAATGAATAAAAGTATATCGGAAACGAAGTTTCCGATATACCGACGTTGGTGGCAATGTGGCCGGGACAATGACGGGTTCGAACAACGGTGGATTTTGAAACAATAAAATATTTGGACATATTTAAAACATGAAAAGGCCGACCTTTCGCATTTTTGAAAGCGGCACATTTGCAAGCCACCCGCGACCCAAGCTTGCAAAAGAGCCGCAGGGACGGACTAAATTATTGAGTTACATGACAAGGACGAAAACGTTAATACTCATACTATTTTCTTTAACCCTAACCGACAGTTTTTCGCAGAGTAAGCCCGCGTACGAATCAGCTTTTAATGAGATTCAAAAAATGTTAAAAGACGAATCCCAGCTTGACTTTAAACGAGTGGTATTCCTGACAGAGAATGCCTTCTACTCAAATACACTTGACTACAAGGCCTTTTGCCGACAAATAGACAACATCGAAAATCGGTTAAACCAATTCATGGTTGACAGAGGAGTTTCAAACCACGTGATGGGAAAACAATTTGCCATATTCAATTACATGATTGAACCATCCTAGTCTCTGAAAATAGGGTTTCAAGTCAAATAAATAAATTAGATGCAACAGATAATAAAAATTGGTACCAAGTTAAATTTGAATATACAGCGACTGGTGGCGAAATGTACTTAGTTATCGGTTTTTTTCATGACGACTTGTCGAAGAAGAGTTTTAAGAGACTTTTAAGAAGAAATAAAATAAATCAAATTAACTCCCAAGAGAAAAATTGTTACTACTACATTGATGATGTATCCGTTATGCAATTAAATACAAATATTGAGTTTAGCCACCAACATTAAGTAATTTTACAATGAAATGGATTATTTCACTATTAATCTTCAGTACAGGCTACAACTCCTTCGGGCAAATTTTGGAATCAAAGACCAACAAACAAGACACTACTACTATACGGAAATGCAAACTTAGATATCCAAAGGATGCGAAAAAAAATGGAGTACAAGGCACAGTAGAAATAAAGATAATCTTTAACTCAGACTGCAATATTAAAGAATACAAAGTTGTAAAAAGTCTTGGCTATGGTTGCGATGAAGCAGCAATAGAATGCCTGATTAATGTGCAGGAGAAAATTAAGAAAGAAAAAAACTCAAAGTGTGAGGAAGGATACGAAATTATTTTTCCATTCAACTTTAAGTTAGGTTAGTAATTTAGGAACTGACCCATTCAAACCCAAGCGTGAAGGCTACGAATATGACGAGACTGATAAAATAGCAACCATTCACGAGCAGCAAGTTGACTTCTCAGGAATGAAGGTTGACCGCATGTTCTTCCAGCAGTTTGAAGAGAAAGTAAAAACTGATGATGAGATTAAACAGCTGATGGAGGCCGGAGATGTTGAAGTGGCCACAGCACGTGCAAAAGAAAAATACGACAACAAGCCAGAGGAATTCTTTGATTTGGAAAAACTACGTAAGTCGCTAAAGATTGACCGCAAGATAAGCTGGCGTGAATTGTTAGAGCTTGTGTACTTCGGTAATCAGATTAAAGGTAAAGAAGACCTTGTAAATGACGAGTTTGAAAAGTTTTCGAACACCAACAACATTGAAGGCATTGAAGACCTTCAGGCATTGCGCTACTTCTTTTTTGCGTATGTAACCGACCCACACGTACGCGAAATAATAGACCAACAGGATTTTACCGAACTCTATCACAACCCATCATTTAATGTCGAAGATTTTAACCGCGTAGATGATACCATGAAGAGCCAACTGCCTAACTATATCCGAACTTACGTCCCCTTAAATAAATTTCTAAGTGCCTGACGAATTGAATTCGATGTTGGTATAGACAAGATCAATATGAATAAAAAAATAACCGTAAAGGGTATCGAAATCACAATCATACGTGAGGGAAATGAAAATTATATTTCCCTCACCGATATGCTTAAAGCCAAAGATGGCGACTTTTTTATTTCGGATTGGCTCAGAAACAGAAATACCGTTGAGTTTCTGGGTATTTGGGAAAGCGTTTACAATCCAAATTTTAATTATGGCGAATTCGCCATAATTAGAAGTCAGGCTGGCTTAAACAACTACAAGATAAGTGTAAAGGAATGGCAGGAAAAAACGAATGCGATTGGTTTAAAAGCAACCGCAGGTAGATATGGAGGTACTTATGCACATCCCGATTTGGCTTTTGAATTTGGTATGTGGGTTAGCGCAGAGTTTAAGATATATCTCATTAAAGAATTTCAACGCTTAAAGGCAGATGAAAACGATCGGTTAAAATTAGATTGGAACTTGCAAAGAACTCTTTCGAAAGTCAATTATCATATTCATACCGATGCCATCAAAGAAAATCTGATTCCCGTAAAGTTGAGTAAACAACAAATTTCATTGGTGTATGCTAATGAAGCTGATTTACTGAACATGGCATTGTTTGGCGAAACCGCCAAACAATGGAGAGATGAAAACCCAAAAGCAAAGGGAAATATCAGGGATGAAGCCAGTTTAGTGCAGTTGGTCGTCTTAACCAATTTAGAAAGCATTAATGCGATGCTGATAAAACAGAAATTGCCACAAGCCACACGATTACTCCAATTAAATGAAATAGCTATCATTCAAATGAAATCATTGGTCAACAGTAAGGCTCTTAAAAATCTGAAATAATGCTCGACAACATCACAAAAAAAAACATAAACGATTGCCGCGATGTGCTGGTAGGTAAAGTACCCGACCCCAAAAGCCAGATTGAGCAGATTACGATTGCCCTTATTTACAAGTTCATGGACGACATGGACAAAGAAGCAGTTGAAAAATTTAAAGGTAAAGCCAAATTCTTTGCACCACCTAAGAAAACAGGCGACCCCAAGGTTGACAAAAAACTAATTGACTACTCAAAATACGGTTGGCGAAAACTGTTCGACCCAAAATTGGGTGGCAAAGAAATGCTGGAACTATACAGCGAAGCACTAGACAAGCAGCAAACCAATCCGAACATTCCTGAATTGTTCCGAAACATATTTAAGAATGCTTACCTGCCTTACCGCGACCAAAGTGCCTACAAACATATTCTCCAACACAACACTTCCCCCTCTCCCTCGGAGAGGGCTGGGGTGAGGCCCAGACCCGGTTCAAGCTTAACACCCGACCAACGCAAAAAACTGGCAACCAATTTTGTGGGTTACGACATAAGCCCAGACATGGTGCGCCTGAGTTTAGCCAATATGTATTTGCCAGGAAGAAAAATACTATTTCGCGATAGTGGATGTAATTGCTGCCTTAACGGAAAGCCCAAACCCACAAGTGTATTGGCGCGTGATGAAAAAGCGCCTGAAAGATGAGGGAAATGAAACCGTTACAAATTGTAACGCTTTCAAAATGGAAGCCCCGGATGGCAAAATGAGCTTAAAAGGAAAAAGGATACTAAACTTAATTGAGTTACAGTATGAGCAACATAAAATTATTCGAATCTAAAAAAGTTAGAACACATTGGGATGGGGAAAAAGAATTGTGGTATTTCTCTGTCATTGATGTAATTGAAATCCTCACGAATAGCAACCTTCCAAAAAGATATTGGAGTGACCTGAAAATGAAGTTAAGGGCCGAGGGAAGTGAAGTGTACGAAGAAATCGTACGGTTGAAAATGCAGGCAGAAGATGGAAAAATGAGGGAAACGGACGCAGCTGACGTGAAATCACTATTGCGCATCATTCAATCGATTCCATCTCCCAAAGCAGAACCATTTAAACAATGGCTTGCGCAAGTAGGTTACGAACGGATTGAGGAAACCGAAAATCCAGAATTGAGTTTTGACCGCGCCATGGAAACTTATCTCGCAAAGGGTTACACCAAAGCATGGATAAACCAAAGACTAAAAAGCATTGAAGTTAGAAAGGAGCTAACAGACGAATGGGAAAACCGTGGAGTTAAAAGAGGAATGGACTTTGCCGTTCTTACCGACATTATTACCAAAGCTTGGAGCGGTAAGTCTGTAAAGCAATACAAGAAACATAAAGACTTGAAGAAGGAAAACCTTCGCGACCACATGACCAACTTAGAATTGGTTTTGAACATGCTGGCAGAGGCAACAACTTCGGAAATTTCAAAAAAGAAAAGGCCAACCACATTGGATGAGAGTAAGGTGATTGCCAAACAAGGAGGAGCTGTTGCCGGAAATGCCCGAAAAGAGATTGAAGTAAGAACCGGCGACAAGGTGGTGAGTAAGTTAAATGCCAGGCAAATCGTTGAAGGCAAACCAAATAGGAAATTGAAATAGATTTTTTAAACGCAAAACGTTAATGACAATGTTAACAACAGACAACTTTTCAAAAGCACATATGGGCGTCTCTTCCATATAACAAGGTGTCGGAAAGCTTCAAAAAAACCTTTTCATTGGCCTCATCCCACCTTCTCCGGAGGAGAATAATCGAGGAGTTTTTGAAGCTTTCCTTAGACGCATTTTTCTGTTATTCTTTTATCAAAGCCTTATCCGCGATGGTGGCGTCTAAAAACTCCTTGTACCGGGGATAAACTCCAAGCCCGACGTGTGCTGGCCCGAGCACGGCCGGACTTGCAACGGAAGCCCGTTGACCCGCCTCGCGACAGCCGTTACGAATACCATTAACGCTTAACGAATAACGCCTCCATTGACCTGATTTTTTTATTACTAACTTTCTTTCCATTTATGTTAGGTTGATTAACCGCTGATTGTCCCTATGGGGAAAAAAGATAAAAAAAATCCTCAGCTTCAGTCTGTTGCTACAGACGCAGACCCGCTTTATGATTATAAGGCAGATAAGGTGTTTCGCCAATATGCTAACAGGCAATTGCCCTTCAGCACGGCCAGAACCAATTCTACCCTTGAATCTTACGCCGGACCTTGGACGCGTGCCGAGGCTATCCATTTACTTCGCCGGACCACTTTTGGACTAAAAAATTCTGATGTCAATACGCTGCTTGCCCTCACACCGGGCCAGGCGGTTGATTTATTAATTGATTCAGTCCCTTCCACTCCCCCCGATGCTCCTTTAAACAATTACAACGCTGTCGTGAATGACACCACCGGAGTGCTGCCGGATCAAACCTGGGTGATGGCAGCCTATGGTGACGGTAACATAAATGGGCAGCGGCTCTTTTCCTTTAAATCCTGGTGGCTGTCATTGATGTTGGAAGAGAAGCTGAATATGAGGGAGAAAATGGTCCTCTTTTGGCATAATCATTTTGCAACGGAAGCACAAATTATTGGTGTCGCCAGAAATGTTTACGATCACAATGCATTACTGCGCCTGTATGCCTTTGGTAATTTTAAGACGTTGACAAAAGCAGTTACGATCGACGTGGGGATGCTGCGATACCTCAATGGGAACAAGAATACTGCCGGTTCGCCCGATGAGAATTATGCGCGTGAACTTCAGGAATTATTTACGTTAGGCAATGGCAACTCGCCCAACTACACGCAGGCCGATGTTCAGGCAGCGGCGAAAGTGCTAACCGGGTGGAGGAACTCTACGTTTTCTTCTTTCTTCGATCCCACGCAACACAGTACATCCGACAAGCAATTCTCCTCTTTTTACAGCAGTACAATAATTAAGTACCAGTCAGGAAGCAGTGGCGCTTTGGAGACCGATGCGTTGATTGATATGATTTTCACGAAAGTGGAAGCGGCCAAACACATCTGCAGAGCCTTCTACCGCTTCTTTGTTTATTATGCAATTGACGCCAATGTAGAAAGTGCCATTATTTCCCCACTTGCTCAAACACTCATCTCCAATAATTTCGAAATCAAACCGATGTTGAAACAACTTTTTAACAGCGCACATTTTTTCGATCCGCTTAACCAGGGTTGTTACATCAAAGCCCCGATGGATTTTTTGATGGGAACGTTTAAGACGTTCGGTATGTCGGTTCCCACCAGTATGACTGTTGAAAATCGATATAAGGCCTTCAATTTTATGCGATACTATGGCTTGATCCTGGCGCAAGACCTGGGTGATCCGCCCAATGTTGCGGGTTGGCCCGCCTTTCATCAATTCCCGGAATATTACCAGGCCTGGATCAACTCCAATACCCTTCCCAAGAGATTAATATTTACGGATTCAATGCTTGGCACCGGCATTAATATGGGTGGAACGGTCTTCAAAATTGACGCGATTGCATTTGCCAGACAATGTCCGAAGGCAGAAGATCCGGATTTGCTGGTCGATTTTTTTGTTGAGCTACTCCTCGCATTGCCCTTGTCAACGGCGAAGAAGACAAGTTTGAAAAGTATTTTGCTCTCGAATCAAACATCCAATTCCTATTGGACCATCGCGTGGAACAATTATAACTCAGATCCGAGTATAGCAAATGAAAATATTCTCCGGATTCGACTCAATTCTATATTACTCGAAATCACGCGCTTGGCAGAACATCAACTCGCCTGATAAATGAAAAGAGAAGAATTCTTAAAAATAGGGGGTGGTGCAACGTTAGCTACCATGTTGGGTGGTTGGCCCATCAGCGCCTATGCCGCAAATCCGCTGCTAGACATTATTGCCAGAAGTGCTCAATCAACAGGCCGGGTGTTGGTTTTAATTCAACTCAATGGCGGAAATGATGGATTGAATACAATCATACCCCTTGATCAGTACGCAGTACTTTCTGCCAAGCGTTCCAACATACTGGTTCCTCAAAAGGACGTCCTCACCCTTAGCAATACAGGAAATGCTACGGGTCTGCATCCCTCGATGTCAAAGATCCGCAGCATGTATGATGCGGGTCTTGTTAATATTATTCAAGGCGTTAGTTATCCTAATCCGGACCTGTCTCATTTTCGAGCTACGGATATTTGGCTGACGGGCTCCGCCTCCAACCAATACCTTGACACAGGATGGTTAGGAAGGTATTTGAGCGAGACGTATTCCGGATTTCCCACGGGCTACCCAAACACAACGATGCCAGATCCTTTGGCGATTCAAATTGGTACAGGGGTTTCAACGGTGTGCCAGGGTCCGAAAGGAAGCATGGGGATGGCCATCTCAGACATCAATAACTTTTACAACATTATCAACAGCACAGTAGATACGGCACCGAACACGCCTGCGGGCCACGAGTTGACGTTTATCCGGTATGTGGCGCAACAAACACAGGCATATACAGGGGTCATTCGCACGGCAGCGCAAAGTGCCAACAATCTTTCTTCGATTTATCCGGATGGAAATACGTTGTCAAGTCAGCTGAAAATTGTAGCGCGACTCATCGCAGGTGGCTTACAAACGCCCCTGTATGTGGTGAGCATGGGCGGATTTGATACGCATGCAGGACAAACGGATTCCGCCAATCATTCCATTGGAACTCATGCCACCTTGCTTCAACGATTTTCAGAAGCTGTCAATGCATTTTTTGATGATTGTAAATTGCTAAAGATTCATCAACGGGTGGCGGCGATGACCTTTTCTGAATTTGGAAGAAGAATTGTATCCAACGGAAGCGGAGGTACCGACCATGGAACCGCCGCGCCTGTCATGGCTTTTGGGATCTCCGTGAATTCAGGTATCATCGGCAAGAACCCCGTTATTCCTTCTAACGCTACCGCCATTGACAATTTGTCGATGCAGTACGACTATCGTTCACTTTATGCATCCGTACTTTCAGATTGGTTTGAGCTGGACCCCTCACTGATGGCCAAAGTGTTGCTGCAAAGTGTCGCAACGATGCCGCCGGTTTTTCTAAAATCAAATGTTACCAGCCTTACCGAAGACAGACGTGACGAAGCCTTAGGCCAAAATTATCCCAACCCGGTCCATAGCACCTCCACCATAGAGTTTTATTCCGATGGAACGGAGGTAACCATTTTGCTGCTCGATTCCCAGGGAAGGTTAGTGGATACGCTGGCAAAAGGAATTTATGCTGAAGGTAAACATGAATTAGTTTTCAACCGGACGGGTATTTCTTCCGGTCTTTATTTTTATCGCCTGTTAAATGCAAACTCGAAATCAACACGAAAAATGTTAATCGGGGACTAGGATCACGGATTGCACAGAGCATTCCAAAAATCCGTGATCTCTCCGACCTTCCCTATTCCTTATCCTCTCTGAGCTATGAATAAAACTATGAAAACGTTCACCATCATTGAGCTCAGCCTGATGGTGGCAGTGGCCGGCGTATTATTTTATAACAAAGCGAAGAGCACCCCTTCTGCCACGGGTAATATTAATCCTGCCTTTGGCGAATACATTTCGTCCTACACGACGGGTGTCGTCAGTTCAGGATCACCATTCCCCACATCGCCTGATGCTCCTACCGGCAACTGGACCGCCCGTATCAAAGTAGGTGATGCACAGTTTACACATAACTATTTGTGCAGCATTTTTATTCCTAACTTTGCCGTTCAACTGTCCGCATGAATTCAACTGATAGATTCCGCTTTTCCACGGGTCCTGAGCCTCACCGGGGGCGCACACGTGAGATTATGATAAAACACCCACAGGTAAAAAGTCTGATGGGTAAAAACCCAGTTACTTTTTTGGCCATTCTGGGCCTGGTAGGAGGGATGATCATAGGAGCTTACCTCTTGCGGGATACCTCCTGGTGGCTCGTGTTGGCAACGGCTTACCTGCTGGGTGCTTTTGCCAACCATGCACTGTTTGTAATGATTCATGAGTGTACCCATAATTTATTGTTTAAAAAGAAATCTCTCAACCTGGCGGCAGCCATTTTAGCAAATTTGCCGCATACCTTGCCCAGCGCGATTTCCTTTGTGCGCTATCATATCAAACACCATTCCTTTCAGGGTGTTCATGAATTGGATGGCGACCTTCCCGATTATTGGGAAGCCAAACTGATTAACCACTCTTTTTTTGGAAAAGCACTCTGGCTTTTGTTCTTTCCGGTTTTCCAGGCTATCCGTACCGTTCGCCTCAAAGAGATTAAACCGGTGGATGGTTGGATCATAGCCAACTGGATTGTTCAGATTTCTTTTAACGTTGCTATCTGGATGTTCTTTGGCCCTAAGGCATTTGTCTTTTTATTGTTGAGTTTTTTCTTTTCTGTTGGCCTACATCCCTTGGGCGCTCGCTGGATACAAGAACACTATCTGACATTGGATGAGAAACAGGAGACCTACAGCTATTACGGTCCGCTGAATGCGGTGGCTTTTAACGTAGGATTTCACAATGAGCACCACGACTTTCCGTCGATCCCCTGGAATAAGCTCCCTGATCTGAAAAAAAATGCTCCTGAATATTACGATTCGTTAAAATCCCACAACTCCTGGACGAAACTGTTTTTCAGATTTCTCTTCGATAAGAATATTTCCCTTTATATGCGTATTCTACGACAGGAAAGAAATAAAGTGGCCCTGACCGATGAGTCGAAACCCGACACAGAACTCGTGTTGGAAGGCACACGACAGAGATTCTAAAATAAATACCTTGAAATGAGAAAGATTATTCTCTCCGTTGTTCTCTTGACAATGTCTACCCTGGCATTGGCACAACCACCTTCCCGCCAGGAGCAATTCATCCTCGACTTATCCAGGAAGAAATTTGATTGGCTGATCAACAAACAATACGATTCACTGATTGCACTACTCGATGATAAAGTCCAGTACATCCACTCCAATGGATGGACCCAAGACAAAAAGGAGATAATTGATGATAGCAAATCCGGTAAACTCAATTATCAGAACGTAACCATTAAAGAATCACGGGCCCGAATATATGCTTCAACGGCCATTGTCACGGGACTAGGCTCGTTTGCGGGAATTGGGGATGGGAAACCATTTTCCGTAGAACTTCGGTATACGGAAGTGTATGTCAAAATAGGAAATCGTTGGATGCTGGTCTCGCGCCATGCCAACAAGATGCCATGAAATGAGTCATGACTGCGAGGATCGATCAGCAAATTTCGCCATAGTTCATTGCCACTTGGATGGAGAGTTCATTAGCAGTACCCTAAAAGCCCATCATTTTTCATTGCGTCCCCATCAAGGCAAACATCTTCTCATCTTGGTGGATGAAGCAGGTGAGACTTTGCAGCGTCAATTTGAAATTATTTCTGCCCGATAACAGGTTGTAATGTAATATATTGGCTGAAATTGAATAATTTTATTAGGATGGTGGAATTATTATTGCAGGTCTATACCTTAAAATATACGAGAATGAAAACTGTCGTCTTGGCTTCTTTTTTGTTAATAGCCCTGATTGGGCACCGAGCGTGGGCACAAAGTGCGTCCAGTCGACCCAGAAACTATGTTGTCGTAGTTGGGACCTTCTCGGTCAGGGAGAATGCAAATAAGTTGGCCAAACAACTAAGGAAGCAGAAACTTAAACCTCAATTGGAAATAGATAAGATAAATAATTTGCACCATGTCTACGTGCTCGAGACAGATAATCATGATGCCGCCATTGCAGAAGCCAAGCGGCTTCAAAAGTCCGGCCAGTACAGGGATGCCTGGGTTTTTAGTCGTGGCCTTATCGTTGAACCGGTGATTGCTACTGTTATTGAGGAAAAGCCGAAAGAGGAAGTTAGAATAGAGGAACCACCGAAAGAAGTAAAGGCTGATCCTGTTGATTCTGCCAAGCTGCGGGAAGCGCAAATTAAGAGAGAAGTAGAGAAGAAGGTAATGTCGACGAAGAAGGGTGACATGGAAAAACTGGACTACATCTTTTTCTACAGGGATGCTTCTGTCCTACGACCAGAATCGAGCTTTGCCGTCGATAAGCTAGTGCAGCTCCTAAGAGAAAAACCAAAAACAGAAATACGGATACATGGTCATACCAATGGCAACGAACCAGGAAAAATAATCAAGCGAGCTGACGACAAAGCCGACTTCTTTTCACTTGCCAATACGATTGAAGATTATGGATCCGCAAAAGAATTATCCGAATTGCGCGCAAATACGATCCGTGATTACCTCATTGCAAATGGAATTGATAAAAAAAGAATGAGCGTAAAGGCCTGGGGAGGAAAAAAACCGCTGTTTAATGAGGATAGCGACAAAGCAGAGGCAAACGTGCGGGTGGAAATTGAGGTAGTTCAGAGCCAGGAATAAGCCATCCTTAGAGGGATATCTCATACAACCAATAAACCATCCTCGTTGCGGCAAAGGCCCACTTTCCCTGATAAAGCAAAATGCAAAAGAACAGGTTTCATCAAGGTAAGTACTTTAACATGGGTTCATGGTAAGATTCCATTGAAAAAAGGCCTTTGGAAGGGTATTTAAAAGCGTCTTTATTGGCAAAATGCACCAGATTTTCATTAATTTATTACCTTCGAGAAATTGAAATCTTATCAATATGAAGGTATTAGCATTTTCAGTGTGGATGTTTGGTCTTTTGGCTCTCTGCAATTCAGTGGCCGCACAAACCAATACACAGGAGTATTATGTGACTATAGGAGTGTTTGCCATACAAGATAACGCAGTCCGCTATACTGCACGTGCCAATAAAAGAGGTTTTAATGCGCAATATGCCATCAACCCGGCCCGTAAACTTTATTATGTTTATCTGCTTCAATCGGATGAAAAAAGAAAGGCGTACGCATTTGATATCAAGTTAAGAGCGGAATCAGAATATAAAGACGCCTGGATATTCGTGGGGCATCTGGGTGATGAGCCCGTGATTCCGGTGGTCGAATTGAAAAATGATCCTATCATAACTGAACCAGTAAAAAAAGAACCGGTAATAGTTGAGCCTCTAAAAAAAGACTCGGTGATTGCTGAAATCCCGCCCGTTGTCAAAATGGACTCTTCTACCATGGTGAAGCCTGTGGTAAAGAAGATTCCGAAGGGAAAGTTCTTCACATTCCGGTTCTTGAATGGAGAGAGTGGTGCTGAGGTGAGGGGCGAGCTACATTTGGCGGAGTCAAATAAAGCCGCTCAATATCAGGCATTCAAAGCCAATGAAATGATTGATCTGGTGCCACCCCGCAACCAGGCCGGTGCGTATTTTGTTACGACTGTTGCACCGGGCTACAAGGCCTTGGAGACGACGATCAACTACAAGGATCCACTGCCCATCTCATCGGGCACTGGTACGGATGGTGAATTCATCATACCGCTAACCTTAACCCAGGCCAAAAGAGGTGACTACATTGAATTTAACAACGTAAGTTTTTATCGGAATTCAGTAATTATGCAGCCTCAGTTTAAGGATGAGCTGGATGGCCTGGTAGATCTCATGAAAGAGAATCAGAACTACAAAGTGCGGATTCACGGGCATTGCAACGGTAATGAACCCAGGGACATCATCACGCTGGGAACAAGTACAAAGTATTTTGAAAGCGATCCGGGAAATGTAAGAAAGACAGGATCTGCCAAAGAATTGACAGAGTTGAGAGCCGAGGCTGCCAGGAGATACTTTGATTCACAAGGCATTTCGACGGAACGAATACTCACAAAAGGAGAAGGGGGTAAGATGATGGTCTATCCTCAAACCAGTGTTTATGCAAATTATAACGATCGTATAGAAGTGGAGATCCTCCGTCACTGACGTTGTTTAGGAGGTCATGGCCTTCAAAATGTCATGATGGGTGATGATGTGTACGTTATCCGACTCGTCCCGAACCAGCAACGCTTTATTATTTTTATTGAGCATAGAAGAAAGAACGTCCAGGGTAGTATCAAGCGCAACAAATTGCATGGGCTTATCCATGAGATCACCCACCGAGCTATCTTTTACGGTCGGATCGTCGATGATCTTTTCGAGAAGACTTCCTGCGGCGACACTACCGACAAACTCTGATTCGTCCACGACAGGCACCTGGTCAATGCCCTGTTGGTTCATAATTTTAATCGCTTCGGCAATTCGGGCACTTTTATTCACTGTAAATAACCCATTCTTGCCATTTCGATGGAGGATAATATCACGGGCAGAAGAGAAACTCCGTTCTTCGAGGAAGCCGTGGTCTTTCATCCAATTGTCGTTGTAGACTTTGTTTAAGTACCGGGTGCCGTGGTCTGGCAACAGTACTACCATTACATCATCTTTCTTTAGGTGCTCCCGCGCATATTCAAGTGCTCCGTGCAGGGCCGAGCCACTGCTCCATCCTACAAACAAACCTTCTTCCTTCGACAATCTACGTGCCATGATGGCCCCATCTTTATCTGTTACTTTGATAAAAAGGTCGATCATATCAAAGTTTACATTTTTTGGAAGGATGTCTTCTCCAAAACCTTCTGTGAGATAAGGATAGATTTCATTCCGGTCGAAGAGGCCTGTCTCTTTGTATTTTTTGAAAACAGATCCATAGGTATCAATGCCCACCGTCACAAGGTTTGGCTTTTGTTCTTTTAAAAATTGAGCTGTGCCGCACATTGATCCACCTGTTCCCACGGTAGCCGCGTAGTGCGTAATCTTACCCGCACTTTGCCTCCATATTTCAGGTCCGGTGGTTTCGTAGTGAGCAGCAGTATTGGATAAGTTATCGTATTGATTGGGGTAGTACGAATTAGGGATATCTCTATTCAATTTGCGCGCCACGGAATAATACGATCGCGGATCCTCCGGCTCTACATTCGTAGGACAAACAATCACTTCTGCGCCAACCGCTTTCAGGATATTTATTTTCTCCTGCGATTGCTTGTCAGCCATGGTAAATATACACGTGTATCCTTTGGCAATTGCGCAGAGCGCAAGGCCCATACCGGTATTTCCGGAGGTCCCTTCAATAATGGTTCCTCCAGGTTTGAGAATTCCGGATTTTTCAGCGTCTTCAATCATCTTTAACGCCATCCGGTCTTTGGTGGAATTACCTGGATTAAAATATTCTACTTTTGCGAGGATGGTACCGGCAATTCCTTTATTAAGCTTATTGAGCTTTACCATAGGCGTGTTGCCAATGGTTTCGATGATGGAATTATAGATCATAAATCAAATTGAGGTGGACAAAAGTAAGAATTACCGGGGAGAATCAATTTTGCTCAAATTGACAATTTTCACAGAATCCATCCAAAAGGAAAGGGAGATTTTATGGATGTTAGGAAACTGTGCCGGCAAGAAGGTACATCACGGCCATTCTGATGGCCACCCCGTTTTCAACCTGGTCAAGGATGATGGAATGGTGAGAGTCGGCGGCATCACTGCTTAATTCTACCCCACGATTGATGGGCCCCGGATGCATAAGCACAATTTCTTTTTTTAAACTGTCGAGGATTTTTTTGGTAATTCCATAGTACAGGGAGTATTCGCGCAGTGAAGGAAAATATTTTATTTGCTGCCGTTCCAGCTGAATGCGCAGAACGTTGGCTACATCACACCACTCCAGCGCCTTCAGAAGATTCCACTCCACTTTCACACCCAGTTGGCCGATGTATTTCGGCAATAACGTTGGAGGACCGCATACAAGCACTTCAGCGCCCAACTTTTTCA
Organism: Cyclobacteriaceae bacterium; assembly: GCA_025350305.1. GTDB lineage: Bacteria > Bacteroidota > Bacteroidia > Cytophagales > Cyclobacteriaceae > ELB16-189. The sequence goes on from JANXYC010000261.1 coordinate 17,896, forward strand.
GTGCAAAAATGTTTGACAAAGCTACCCGCGAGTGAAGAATATCGCCGATGATTGCAACCTTCTTGCCTTTCACGGCCTTTAGTTTTTCACGGATGGAGTACGCATCGAGTAGCGCTTGCGTTGGGTGTTCGTGCGTGCCGTCTCCCGCGTTGATGATGTTGGCTTTTATGTGTTTTGCCAGAAAATGGGGTGCGCCAACACTCGCATGCCGAATCACAATCATGTCTACTTTCATAGCCAGAATGTTGTTGACCGTATCGAGGAGAGTTTCCCCTTTCTTAACAGAGCTTGTCGAGGCGGAGAAGTTTACAACATCTGCCGAAAGTCGTTTCTGTGCAAGTTCAAATGAAAGTCGGGTACGCGTGGAGTTTTCAAAAAATACATTGGCAATTGTCACGTCCCGAAGTGAAGGCACTTTTTTGATGGTACGATTTATGACTTCTTTGAAGTTGTCAGCTGTTTTAAAAATGAGTTCGATGTCATCCCTGGTGATGTTCTTGATTCCCAGCAAGTGCGGCTGACTCAGTCCTGACATAATTTCAATCTTTGTTAATGAGCCAGATCTTATTGTGTTTGTGGCGAGCATCAAGTTCTACCAATACCCGCTGGCTCTCCAGGGTATTTACATATTTGCCTACATAATCTGCCGCAATGGGAAGTTCTCGCGTGTGCTTGCGATCAATCAGTACCAACAGCTCCACTTTCTCCGGGCGACCAAACGCAATCATGGCATCCAAGGCAGCGCGTACCGTTCGACCGGTGTATAACACGTCGTCAATCAAAACAACTTTTTTTCCTTCAATTAAAAAGGGGACACGGGTTTCGCTGGCTTTGGCAGGTATTTCCCTTCGACGGAAATCATCACGATGAAAAGTAGCATCGAGGTAGCCGAGTGGAACCTGTCTTTTGGCGGCAGTAGTCAATTTCTCCTGTATCCATTCAGCCAAAAATATGCCCCGTGGCTGGAGGCCCAGCAGGATCGTATCTGCAAAGTCCCCATGATTTTCTATTAATTCCTGGCAAAGGCGGTCGAGGGTGATGGTGAGGAGATCAGAATTAAGAATGAGCTTTTTCTGCATGCCAGTAATGCAAATATAACAGTTATTTAATGATCTCTTCGTACGGGTGTATCTCAAATTGTCGCGGTTAGGCAGCAACTTTAAAATTGGTTTTTGTTAGTTCAATAACTTTGCTCCATTGACCATTCATATGAGTTACCCTTAAGTTGAGCATATTTTGAGCGCCCTTCTTGCTCCACCGTTG
>JANXYC010000280.1 GCA_025350305.1 Cyclobacteriaceae bacterium
GGCCAATGATTGAGAAGAAGTCGTTGTAACTAATCGCCCGGCAAACTCGCTCACCGCATTTTCCAATGCGATCCGTTCCACTACCTTATTCACAATTCCTATATGTTTCGCCTCGTCTGCACTGATGAGATTTCCAGTGAGTAAAAGTTCCTTTGACCGTGCCTCTCCGATTTTTCGCAATAAAAACACCATGACGATGGCAGGTACAAATCCAATCTTTACCTCCGTATAGCCAAACTTTGCTTCCGGCACCGCAAACACAAAATCACAAACTGTTACAAGGCCGCAACCCCCTGCCAGGGCAGGGCCTTGCACCTGCGCAATTACTACTTTTTTTAACCTGTAAATCTGCAAGAATAATTCTTTAAGGTGTTTCGAGTCTCTAAGATTGTCATCGAACGAAAATTTCTGAAGTTGATGAAGATATTCAAGATCGGCTCCGGCACAAAAAGCAGCACCGTTTGCCTGAAGTACTATAATTTTAACAGAATCGTCTTGTTCCGCCTTTTGGAATCCTTTCCTTAATTCAGTGACCATTTCCGGGTTCAGAGCATTTCGCTTCTCGGGCCGGTTAAGCGTGATGTAGCCGATTCGATCCCTTACAAAATATTCAACTAATGCCATATTTACCTGGTGATTATTAAAGATACCTTAAAAGTTCAAAGTTCAAAGTTTAAAGTTTAAAGTTTACGCCAATCTGTGGCAACCATCATAGATTCAAAATAAAAGCCCCGTCTTTCAAAACGGAATAGCTTGTCCTATTCATTGCTTTCGCCTCGCTCTCCAGGCGTTCACAATAACGGTAGGAATTACTGCTATCAAAAACCACCTGATTAAAATTAATATGATCTGCAATTTGCCGAAATGACTTGATTGCGTTATTACTGACGATTACGTAATCCACAGCGACGCTTACCGGCAATTGAAATTCCGTCGATTTTATCCAGAGAAATGTTTTCTTATGCATGCTGTAAAATTGAAGGCCCTTGGATCTTTTTGGCAATACGCACACTGAATGGATGTTATGAATCCCGTGCACATGCCGGTTCGGTTGGACATGGAAACGGATTTTGTTCTCATCATCCAGAAAAGCAGAATCGGTCAAAAAAAGCGAACTACCATTTTCAGACCATTCCATCACACTATGACCTTGCACACGGTAAACCGTCCAATTTGATTTATTGATTTCGGTGCAGGCGTGATGCCAGGACACGACGACAAAGAGAACAACACTCGCGGTCATCCAATAAACCGGTTGAAATTTTCGGTATCGAATAAGCAATAGACTACAGAGAATAAACAGGAAAAGAAGAAAGCATTGAAAAGCGGAAATATAAATGCCGTTGATCAGACTAAAGGGTAATTGTTCTACAAGGAAAACACTTTCATTCATGATTTTTACAAACCATTCCAATGCAACGCCAAGCCACGATGCGAAGGTGGCAATCGGGCTAACGATTAAAAGTAGAATTCCCCCTACCAGCACCACAAACGAACCGGGGATCACGAATAAATTCGAAAGTAAAAAATAGACTGGGAACTGATGAAAGTATAAAAGACCAAGTCCAAAGGTAGCAATCTGGGCTGCGATGGACACGCATGTAATTTGCCACACCCAGTTTATGATCGCCGATTTTACTTCCCAGAGGTTGTAAAGTGACCGCTGCAAATAAACAATTCCCAGCACCGCCAGGTACGAAAGTTGGAATCCGACCGACATGAGGAGATATGGATCATATACCAAAAGACAAAAGGCAGACGCGGCCAGGGTATTATAAATATTTGTATTTCTTCCCACTGGTTTTGCAATTGCCACAAACGAAAACATGGTGACAGCACGCAACACGGAAGGCGACAGTCCGGTGATGAACGCGTAGGCCCACAACAACAACAAACTCACCAATGCAACAAGCCACTGACCGCCGGCACTTTTGCCTAACGGACGGAAAAAAAACAGCAGAATTCCATAGATGATACTAACGTGAAGGCCCGAAACAGCCAGTACGTGCATAGCGCCACTGGCTGCGTAAGCATTTAACAATTCATTGTCAAGCCCGTCCGTCACACCAAGCACCAATGCGATCACGATCCCTTGCTCGCGAGGAGACGAAATGAAATTCTTTATGGAAGCAACTGACCAATTTCGTGCGCGATGGGCAAAGAAGAGAAAGCCATGTTCAGCTGATTTCTCCAATAGAGTCCACTCGCCTTGCCTCACAAACTGTTGATGATAAATATTTTTGAAACCTGAAAAGCTCTTAAAGTCAAACTCATAGGGATTATAGGGTGAGTCAATTTCACGAGGTGCAGCTTTGATCAGGAGGATATCTCCATAGTCACGTAAGGAAACATTCTCTGTTTTGGGCCAATAAAGATTCACCTTTCCGGAAGCCGAATGCCAGCCCCTTTCTGTGCGAATCGCGCGAATTGTCCCGATTCGTTTCCACGACTTTTCCTTCTCTTCAGCCGGTGAAATGAGCTTAACCTCGTACGCAGCTATCTTTTCCTTGCATTGCAGAACATGCCCAGTTTGGTGTGACTCCATTTTCAAAATCACATTCAAATACCCAGCAAAAAATATCACACCAAGGCCAATCCCACCCGTTGCAACTTTGATGGAAGGTGATCGGTCCAGAAGAAACCGGGTCAAAAAATAAATTGCCGTAAAAATGATAAGGAAAACAGTTGCCAGTTTTTGACTTATCACTTCAGGGCAGTAAATGCTCAAAAGTATTCCGGCCATGAAAACTGCCGCGATACGCACCATCGCAAAGGGAATCCACTGCATGAAGAGAGTTAAAGTTTTTCCATCAAAAAAATCCTCAATCCGGACTACACAAATCCTTGCACCAAAAGCAAAATTAAATCATACGAGAATCCTGCAGTGAGACAAGTCAGATCAGAATACTTGCAATATCAGACAAGTTCAGTGTCGCACGGAGTGAATGTGGTTTTTGTCATGATTTCCGAAGAGTCAAAAATATGGTAGGCCAAAAAAATTCATCAATTTGTGGTTGAATCGACACATTGAAATCATGGCCAACACCTACACACAGATTCACATACAGGCGGTTTTTGCGGTAAGAAAAAGAATAGGGTTAATTCAAAAAGAATGGGAGGATGAGTTGTACAAATACATAACTGGTATTATCCAAAATCACACTCACAGATTGTTAGTCATAAATGGAATGCCTGATCATCTTAATGTCTTTTTTGGCATGCGACCCACTCAGTCTCTATCTGACTTGATGCAGGATATCAAAGGAAATTCCTCAATATGGATCAATGAACGAAACTTCATTAAAGGTCATTTTGAATGGCAGCAGGGTTACGGGGCCTTCTCATACAGCAAATGGGATGTGGCTAAGATTATCGCCTATGTTCAACGTCAGAAAATCCATCATGCTAAAAAAACATTTCTGAAAGAGTACCAGGACCTTCTGGTGGAATTCGGTGTTGAATATGATGAACGTTACATTTTCAAAGAATTAGAATAACGAACCAAGTATACCTGTATCGGGTCCCTAACAGGGCAATAAAAAATAAGTTGATTTCGAAATATTGGCAATCCAATAACGGTTCAAGAGAACCTATGTCCCGAAGGCCCCCTAGGGACGAAATATTGTACTAATGACCGGGCTGAACATTGGTCTGATAAGCCACAATAATATCTCTTACCAACCGGTGTCGTACAACATCTTTCTCCGTCAATTCAATAAAGCCGATACCCCTCACTTCTTTTAAAATTTTTACTGCTTCCTTCAAACCCGAACGCTGATTACCCGGCAAGTCAATTTGCGTAACATCACCAGTAACAATCATTTTTGAATCCGGGCCCATGCGCGTCAGAAACATTTTCATTTGCATAGGCGTGGTGTTCTGTGCTTCGTCCAGAAGAATAAATGCATTGTTCAGCGTGCGGCCGCGCATATAGGCCAGCGGAGCAATCTCAATGATTTCACGTTCCATATAATATTGCAGCTTTTCGAAAGGCACCATGTCATTCAATGCATCGTAGATAGGCCGCAAGTACGGATCGATTTTTTCTTTCAAGTCACCGGGCAAGAAACCCAGGTTCTCCCCTGCTTCCACCGCGGGCCGGGTAATGATGATTTTTTTTACATGCTTATTCTTAAGAGCCCTCACGGCCATCGCCACAGAAATATACGTCTTGCCAGTACCGGCAGGACCCAGCGCAAATACAAGATCGTGGTCTTTTACCGACTGCACCAGCCGCTGCTGGTTCACCGTCTTCATCTTGATCGGAATACCTTTGGTACCATACAGTAAAATACCATCCGACAAATCATCTGGAACAAACTCTTGTTTCTCCTGGGTGATGTAACCCCGAACATTCTCTTCGGTCACACGGCCAAATCGGTGAAAATGGTCGATTAGAGCATTCAGGATGTCGGTAATCTGGACAACGTCACCGCTTTCACCCTTGATGAGAATTTCATTGCCGCGGGATACGATTCGGCTCTTCGGGAAGGCCAACGTCAACTCGTTAATATTCTTGTTGGCGGTTCCAAGAAAGTCAACGAGCGAGAGGTCGTCTAACGTGATGGTTTTTTCGATCAATGAATTAATATGAAAATGATTTAATTTCGTGACAAAACTAACGAATATCTGGCTCCCGTTAAACCCGTGGTGCCGATCATCAAATTCGAATGGCCATTGTCACCCTGCTTACCGATTCCGGAGAGAGCGACCACTACGTGGCGGCCATCAAAGCCAAGGTGTTGAGCACTAACCCAGGGCTCACCATGGTTGATATCAGCCATAAAATTGGTGCGTGTGACATCGCCCACGGGGCCTTTGTACTAAAATCCGTTTTTCGCGACTTTCCAAAAGGGACTGTACACATTGTAGCAGTCGATGCGGCTGGAAACCGGGGGGATGCATTGATCGCCCTGCAGCTGGAGGATCATTTTTTTGTCAGCGTCGATAATGGTTTGCTTGGATTGGTGAGCGATAAAACTCAACAGAATCTGGTGGAATTGAACGCGATCAACACGATCACTACCTCCTTCCCGGAAAAAGATATCCTCGCTCCTGCGGCCGCCCGTCTTGCCAGCGGGGTTTCCATCTCCACCCTTGGAAAGCCACTGGCCTTGTTTAAGAAAATGACAGATCGCCATGTCAAGGCAACGAAAAAGCAAATCCTGGGCCATGTCATTCGTGTAGATAATTTTGGAAACCTTATCACGAACATCGAAAAAGATACATTTGATGTGCTCAGCAAAGGAAAAGTGTATACTGTAAATTTTGGAGGTGAGAAAATGCGACGCATCCACACCAACTATCATCAGGCGGATCAGGGTGATTGCTTTCTATTGTTTAATGGATTGGGGTTGCTGGAGATTGGGATTTATAAAGGCAATGCCAGTGAACTTTTGGGGCTTAATTATGACAGTCCGGTAAATATTATTTTTGAAGAATAAGTAAGACCATGAGAAATGGAAGCTCAGTTGAGACGGAGTGTTTCTTATCACCCGGTATTACCAACTATAGCCTGGCAAGCGAACAACGACGTAATCGGAGATATTTTTTCAGCAGCGCTAAGAATTTTTCCGCTTCCTTATAAACCGATAAAGTAAATATCCCACTACGGCCAGCAACAAGAATGGCAAAACCATGCGCCCATAATAGCCAAGAGCGTACCCAATGTCATAGGCAATGCTCTTTTGTGCAAATGTAAATTTTATATCAAAAATCATTAAAAAACAAAGGGTTTCTATTTTTTTCATTGTTATTTTGACTGCCAACAAAGATAAAAGAAATGTTGATCCGAATCGTCCGCATGCATTTCACCGAGGCCGGTATAGAGGAATTCCTCGATATTTTTAACCAGCACAAAGAAGCGATCAGAAATTTCCCCGGCTGCTCACATTTACAGTTGTTGAAAGATGCAGATGATCTGCTCTGCTATACAACGCTTAGTCATTGGAGTGATCCAAACGACCTGGAAAAATACCGCAAGTCCGAACTGTTTGGGAGTGTATGGGGACGAGTGAAGACGCTATTCGCGGAACGGTCGCAGGCTTTTTCACTGGAGCGCTTTATTGAGCTTTGATAATTTTATTAGAGTTGAGTGTTGAACATTTCATTAACTTCCACGCTTATCCGTCAGGCATTGGCCTCTATTTGTAATACCTCTCATTCCAACGCAATTCATTTTTTATGTCACGCAACGTCGAGGTTTTGCCAATCTCCACCAGTTCAATCCCCGCTATCGCTGCAAAATCTTGTAAATGTTCACTGGTAAGATTCTGACTGTAACACGTGTGATGTGCACCACCCGCCAGGATCCATGCCGCGCACGCAGTCTTCATATCCGGTAAGGGTTTCCACAGCGCGCGGGCTACCGGCAGCTTTGGTAGCGCTTGTTCCGGTTTCACGGCTTCCACCTCATTCACCAACAGGCGGAAACGATTTCCCATGTCAACAATTGATGCGTTGAGTGCTGGCCCGCCAGCAACATTAAATACCAATCGAACAGGATCGGCCTTGCCCCCAATGCCTAACGGATAAATTTCGCAACGAGGCTTTCCGTCCGAGATGGATTCACAAATTTCCAGCATGTGTGCACCCAAGACCAGGTTATTTCCAGAAGCGAAATGATAGGTGTAATCTTCCATAAAGGAATTTCCCCCCTTCAATCCGTTGGCCATTACTTTCATCGCTCGTACCAGCGCACAGGTCTTCCAGTCGCCCTCTGCCCCAAAACCGTAGCCGTGAGCCATCAACCGCTGCACGGCAATTCCAGGAAGCTGCGATAAGCCGTGTAAATCCTCAAACGTGTCGGTGAACCCTTTAAAATTTCCCGCATGCAAAAAGTTGAGCAATCCGATTTCAATCCTGGCCGCTTCTTTCAGGGAGGACCTGTTAATTGCGTTTTCCTTTAACGAATCCGATAACACGTACATGCCTTCGTACACCATCATCAGATCGTTCGCTTCCTCGTCTGCTACTTCATTAATCACCTTGACCAGATCGCCCATACCAAAGCCGTTGACAGAATAACCAAATTTGATTTCAGCTTCGACCTTATCTCCTTCCGTCACCGCTACTTGTTTCATGTTGTCACCAAGCCTGCAAAACTTACCACCCTGCCAGTCGTGCCAGCCACAGGCCGCTCTCAGCCAAACTTCGAGGCTGCGGATCACCTCTTCATCCTGCCAATGACCTACCACGACTTTTCGGTTCAGTCGCATTCTTGACATAATAAATCCAAATTCGCGGTCACCATGCGCGGATTGGTTCAGGTTCATAAACTCCATATCAATTTCGCTCCATGGAATATCGCGATTGAATTGGGTATGCAAATGAAGGAGGGGCTTCGATAGAACTTTCAATCCACCGATCCACATTTTGGCCGGAGAGAACGTATGCATCCACGTGATGATACCCACACACTTTTTTGAGACACTCGCCTCCTGGCAGAGATGAAGAATTTCTTCAGGAGTTTTAACAACAGGTTTGAAAATAACTTTTACCGGTATCCGGGAATGGTCATTGAGTGACTTTGCTATCTCCCGGGAATGCTCCGCTACTTTTTTTAACATCTCCTCACCATAGAGATGCTGACTGCCGGTGACAAACCATACTTCAAAGTCTTTAAGATTGATCATATTTTCTTAGGATTTAATTGATAAGTCTTTAAATCATTGCCTGTTCAATTCACTGTCCATAGTAAGAATCCGGTCCATGCTTCCTTTCAAAATGCTTTTTGATTAATGACTCTTTCAGTCGGCTGGCGGTTGGATTGATCTGCAGTGTGAGGTGTGCCATTTTTGCAATCTCTTCCAAGAGGGCTGCATTGTACACAGCGGTTGAAGAAGTTTTTCCCCACGCAAAGGGCCCATGGTTTCCCACAAGCATCATTTCGACATCACGGTAATCAAGATTTCTTTCTTTAAACCAATTAATGATCTGCACACCAGTTTCAAACTCATAATTTCCTGCTATCATTTTATCACTCATCGGCGGTGCGCACGGGATATCAACGGCGAGGTGGTCAGCATGTGTTGTGCCAAAAATCGGGACATCACGTTGGGCCTGGGCCCACGCCGTGGCGTACGTAGAGTGCGTGTGTACGATGGACCCGATATCTTCCCAATTTTTATATAAAATGGCGTGTGTTTGTGTGTCGGTGGACGGGCGCATTTTTCCCTCCACCACCGCTCCATCAAAATCAACCACCACTATTTTCTCAGTCGACAACGCATCATACGGAACGCCGCTCGGCTTAATAGCAAACACGCCCAAGGAGCGATCGGCTACACTAACATTACCAAACGTAAACGTAACAAGCCCTAGTTTGGGTAACTGCATATTGGCATCATAGGCAGCTAGTTTAATTTGATTGTAGTTGGCCATAGTCTTTATAAAATGTTGTTCGCCTTTTTCCCGATGAATTCTCCCAAGTGCTTATACTTCTCATATCGTTTTTTATAAATTGATGCAGCCTTCGAATTTGGTTTGTATAAACCTTCGAATCCTTGCCCCATCGCCGCCATTGCCTCCTCCACCTTGGGATAAATGCCGGCGGCAGTCGCCGCAAACATTGAAGCGCCTGCCGCGCAGGTCTGCTCTGATTTGTGAATGCGGATCGGCATGTTTATTACATCGGCCATCACCTGCATGATGTAGGGCGACTTTCGGGCCACTCCCCCAAGTCCGATCAAACCCTTTACCATGACACCTTCCTTTTCAAAACGATCGACAATGGCTTTTGCCCCGAAGCAGGTGGCTTCCACCAGCGATTTGAAAATAGAAGGTGCATCGCTGGCAAGATCCAAATCCGACATGGCCGCTTTCAATTCCTGGTCGGCGTCTGGAGTTCTTCTTCCGTTCAGCCAGTCGAGCGACAATTCATCTGATTCCAGCAACGGCAAGGCGCTGGCCTGTTTGGTCAGTTCGGGGATAAGTTTGTCAATTAATTCTGTTTTTAGCTTTTCAATCAATCCGGGATCGATTGAAGTTGCCTGATCCAGTAAATTGTGAATAGGCCACGACAGTACATTCCGAAACCAGGCATACGTATCGCCAAACGCCGATTGCCCAGCTTCGAGCCCAATCATTCCCGGTATGACCGAGCCATCCACCTGTCCGCAGATGCCGCGCACGAGTTTATTTTTCATATCAGCCCTGGGCGCCACCAACATATCACACGTGGATGTACCCATGACTTTACTGAGATGATACGGTTCAATCTGACCTCCCACAGCACCCATGTGCGCATCGAATGCACCAACTCCTACGATGACTTCGGTCGTAAGACCAAGGCGTGACGCCCACTCAGCGCTAAGATTTCCAGCCGACTTATCAGCGGTAAACGTGTCTCGGAACAGGCGGTTGGTAAATCCTTTGAGAAGTGGGTCCAGGGAAGCGAAGAAATCGTCGGGAGGCAGACCACCGAATTCCTGTGACCATAAGGCCTTGTGCCCGGCAGAACATACTCCCCTTTTCATTTTCAGTACATCCTTGCCTCCGGTTAACAAAAAAGGAATCCAATCACAATGCTCCACCCATGAATAGCAAGTCTTACGCACGTTTTCATCTACCCTTAAAACATGAAGTAGCTTGGCCCAGAACCATTCGGAAGAATAAATCCCACCTACGTATTGAAGGTAATTCGTCTTGAATTTCTTAGCATGGTCATTGATTTGCGCTGCCTCCCGGGTGGCAGTGTGGTCTTTCCACAAGACAAACATGGCATTCGGATTGTTCGCGAAAGCAGGAAGAAGCGACAGTGGTTTGCCAGTCGCATCAACGGCCACCGGAGAAGAGCCGGTTGTATCAATGGAAATGGCTTTACAATTCTTTTTTACTGACTCACTACCCTTTGACAAACATTCGCGGATCGTAAACTCAAGCGCTTCAATATAATCTATAGGATGTTGACGAAATTGGTTCGTGGCAGGATCACAATGCAATCCATCACGCCAGCGGGGATAATAGAATACGGAGGAAGCAACTTCTTCCCCATTGTGGGCCTTACAAATTATGGACCGAACCGAATCGGTACCAAAATCAACGCCCATGACAAATTGCTCCTTCATAGGTCGCTGGGAAAGGGAGTAAAGTTCAGAAAGGAATTGAATTGCGACTTATACTTCTGTTTGTCAAGCGTATAATAAAAAGCTCCTTTTTTTGAACGGCGCTTTTCTTTGTGCTTCAGCTTTACAAGCAACCCGCTGGACAATACCTTGCGGCTGAAATTTCGTTTATCAAATTTCCTTCCGTAAACATCCTCATACAAATTTTGCAATACCGGTAATGTGAACTTCCTTGGCAGCAATTCAAATAAAATTGGCTGGACAGACGCTTTGTCACGAAGTTTTGACTTGGCAATGGTCACCATTTGTGGATGATCGAAAATAAGTTTAGGTATCTTATTCAATGTGAACCATTCCGGATGATAGCTATCACTCAATTGTTTTTCATACTGATGAATATCGATCAATGCATAGTACACAACCGACACGGTGCGCTCCACCGGATCACGATTGGGATTTCCGAACGCATGCAACTGTTCCATGTACACGCCGCTAAGGCCGGTTAGCTGTTTCAAAATCCTGGCGGCAGCCATTTCCAAACTTTCCTCAGGCTCTACAAAACCACCCATCAGGCTCCAATTGCCTTTCTCTGGTTCAAAGCCGCGGTGGATCAGTAATAATTTCAATTCCTCACCGTCAAAACCAAAGATGATGCTGTCGACTGCAATGAGGTATCGTTGCTGGCGGATGTAGCGTTCCATCTTACTTTTTCACAATGCGACATCCAAAAACACGACCGGCGGTTTTGCTGGGATGACCTTGCACGCGCACCACCACACTGGATTTTTCCGCGATGAGTTCTGTAGGAATCGGGTACTCTACATCAAAAAATCTGCCTGTTGTAGCTCCATTCAATTCCTGAGTTCCTATTTTTATTCCATCAACCAAAAGGTCAAATCCTCGCTTTTGATCATCGCCGATGTAGGTGCACAGTAAGTTATTGGCAACTCCAGGCTGTACGTTCATATCGAAGGAAAAGAATCCACCGCTCCTCGCCTCACGTCCCATACGGCCGAGAGCATCGCTTACATAAGACTTTTCGCTGGCCTTCAGATGATGGTCGCGTTCCGGCTGCATCTCGCCGATCCGGATGATATCAATAGTTCTTGTTTCAATGTCATGCTGGCGTTTTTTCTCCGCCTGATACTCCGTCTGTCGATTGCCCCACTCAGCGGGTGTGAAGTAATCCCAATACACATTAAAATACTGATCGTACGTCTTATAGAATGGAATAAGTTTTATGTCGTAGGGTTTTGCAACCTGATTGGTCTGAAATGCCATGGGTTCTTCCGGCACTGGTTTGATCCATTCGCCAACATTGCGATTATCGGTAAGTAACACGGTGGTGCCATAAACCGGGTCGGGCATTTGTGTTCCAAGTTGGCCGGCCAATACCACCGGGCCGTAGAGCATCGCAATCCGGTTGGAATTGTCAGGCATACTTTCGGTATAAAGTTTCATCGGTGTGATGATTTCTACCTGGTCATTCTTTCCCCAGGTACGGTTGATCGACCAATAGCCATCGATACCTATTTGCGATTTTATATTTACCCCATTCACTTTTATTTTCACACCTGCCGTCGCCCATTTTGGCTGGCGGATCTTTAAAGAAAATTTCGACGGGGTGTTTGCCTGGATTGTAAAATTAATTTTGTCACTTTCGGGAAAAGTAGATTCTTGTTTCACCAAAACACCTTTTTCTTTCCAATGGAGCGCCGAGGGGATAAATAAGTTTACGATCAAACTGCCGTCTTTACCCTCAAAGTAAATCCCTTCGGTGTACTTGGCGTGATTCTCCATGCCACTTCCCACACAGCAGGTGAAGGTGTTGAATGGATTGCTGAACTCTTTCTTTGTTCCCATGCGCAGCGGCACAAAGTAGCACATCATGCCATCCTGCGGATTTTGAGAAGCGAGTATATGATTGTACAAGGCCCGTTCGTAATAATCGGCATACTGCGCGGAAGGTTGCCATGAGAACAAGAACCTGGTAAGCTTAAGCATGTTGTAGGTGTTGCACGTCTCACAGGTGTTGTCGCTGAGGCGATCGTTCAGCTTGTCGGGTTCGGCGAGGTATTCATAGTTACTGTTACCTCCAATCACATAGGTATAATGCTTCACAATCGTGTCCCAAAAAAAGGTAGCAATCGTTTTGTCACTTGCTGCGCCCGTAAGTTCATACCGGCGGGCACAACCTATAGCTTTTGGAACATTGGTGTTGGAATGTTTGCCTTGCAAAGCATCAATATGCTTGGCAAGCTGGCCCAGTATGAATTGATCGTGAAACTTATAAGAGAGCTCTAGATACTTTTTAATGCCTGTCAACTCATAGATATGAACCAGGACATCATTCATGCCTCCGTATTCGCACTTACGCATTTGCTCAAGTTGATCCTCTGTTAAGTCTTTGAGAATGGTTGACGTCCAGTCCGCGATCCCAGTCACGACGGTCAGTGCTTTTGAGTTATCACATAATAAATAAGCATCGGTCAATCCCGCCATTACTTTGTGAACCGTGTACCAGGGAGACCATCCTCCATTCATATCAAAGCCGGTTGTTTTAATGATGCCATGCTGCAGTTTCCAAAAAATTGAATCCTCTTTGGGAATAGCTCCAACATATCCCGTCTTCCGCGCCTGTTGACAGCGCGCAAGTTCCTCCACGACATAGTCAACATTTTCTTTATAGCGCACATCCCCGGTAGCGGCAAACATCATCGCACACGCCGAGAGGTAATGACCCAGCGTATGTCCGGAAAGCCCTTCACTTTCCCATCCTCCATAGACATCTCCTTTAGAAGGCAGGCCCGCATTCACATAAAAGCGATACAGCAAACGGTTTGGCTCGATCGTAAGAAGATACGCGGCATCCTTATCCATTGCATTTTTGAATGGACTTCCATTCAGTAACCGTACATCTTTTAAGTTGAACGCGTACGCCTGAATATCCACAACAGGCTTAACTTTTATTTTCGGATTGTTTTTTTCGGACAAATACGATTGTCCTGTCGAAGCAATCCAACCGAGACTGAGCGCAAAGCAAAAAATGATCTTGGTCATAGAGCCTTCATTTTGTTTGGGGTGCCAAATGCGGGTTTTAATCATTGATTTTTAAGTCTTTGATTTTTTTCGGCAGCCACACTTGCATGGGGTTTTGTCCGCGGTTGCACCATGCATAATAAGGAATGGCGGTTATCGTTTTTACTTCTGTGTTTACCGAAAGCCCATCTTTTCCCACCTGAATGGTAGGTGCCTGAAATTGAATCGTCACCACACCTTCAAGCAAATCCTTTTGAAAAGATGTTTTGAATGGTGCATTATCAGGTAGGATAAGATCCCATGCCTTGCCATTGTTATCCGCTCCCTCCACACAGTACACCAGCGGACCCCGCTGCAGCGCCACGCGATCAACATCCTGCTTTAACTCGGTCCGTGCAACGATTCGTTTAACATCCATTGGTAAGGTCAATTCAAGCTGATCTCCCTTTTTCCATTCCCGGTCCACCACCGCGTATCCTTTGTTCATTGTGTACACGGCCGGCTTGCCATTTATGGACAGTGTGAAAGGTATTTTTGAATCATTTTCGAATGTGTACAGACCGCCGGGCGCAGCCTCACCTTGGGCCCAACCAGGAATCCTGACATGCATTGCAAATTTTACTTTCGACTTAGGCTCCACTGTAAGTTTGACGCTTCCTTCCCAGGGATAATTGGTCTCCAACTTTATTGGCACTTCACTTTTACCAAATTTTACAAGGGTCGTGCTTCCAACAAATAAATTCACCCAAAGTCCTTTATCTGACACGCCGTAAACATAGTCGCCGAGCGAAGCAACCAGTCGCGCGATATTGGCCGGACAGCAAGCCGTGCCAAACCATTCCTTTCGAAAGTGCTTACCGTTTGAAGCCAGCGGATTTCCATAAAAAAAAAGATCACCGCTTAACGACAGCCCATCACGCGCGCCATTGTATAAACTTTTCTCCAACACATCGATGAACTTGCTCTCGCCTGTCAGCAAATTCATACGCTGGTTCCAGAACACCATCCCGACGGATGCGCACGTCTCGCAGTATGCCTGTTCATTGGGCAGGTCGTAATCATTGCTAAAACCTTCATTGCTACCCGATGAGCCAATCCCACCGGTGACATACATATTGCGATAGACCACATCTTCCCATACGGCATTCATCGCCTTCATGTAGCCTTCATCACCGGTTAGCGCTGCAACATCCGCCGCGCCGGTATACAGGTACATGGCGCGCACAGCATGACCTGTAATTTCCTTTTGTTCACGCACCTGTACAACATCCTGGGCATAGGCGGTGTCTTTCCAATCCGTCCATGTATATCCTTTTGCATATTTATGACCGCGCTCTTCCAGCAGCCAATGTGACAAATTCAAATATCTTTTGTCTTTGGTAACACCGTATAATTTCACCAACGCCAGTTCTAACTCCTGGTGACCTGTCACCCAATGTCTTTTTCCCGGACCAAACAGTGAATCAAAGTGATCGGCGAATTTGACGCCTACCTCCAGTAATTTGCGCTTGCCTGTTGAATTATAGTACGCAACAGCTGCTTCAAGAAGATGACCCCCATTATAGTCCTCGTGCATACTCATGTCGGTCCATCGCTCCTGGAGTCGGCCAAGGGAGTAATACGTTCCGATATATCCATCTGGCAATTGAGCGGCTGCGATCTTATCAATCCACTCATCTGCTTTCTTCTCTAATGCGGCATCGGGATGATTTTTTAGCGAGTAGGCAATGGCCTCCAGCGCTTTGTACACATCTGAATCATCGTAAAAAATCCCTTCATGCTTTTCACCTGCCTGTCCGGCAGGCAGGTTTTTGTTGCGTGCCACTTTTTCAAAATTCCTGATTCGCGGTGTTTTCACTTCCGTTTGGTAAATACAGGCCTGAAGTGTTGTGGTAGCCACTTTGTCCATAGTAGGTTTCCAAAAGGAGTCTGTGATAGTTACTTGTGAGAAATTCACGGGTTCAAATTTTCGGGCGGGAGCTTGCGCGCAAAGCAGGCTCACTCCTGACTGGAACACCATTAAATAAATAAATTTCTTTGCGATCATAAGTTTATGCTTTGATTTTTATTTTTATCTGTGTGAATGAATGTGCCGGGAACGTATAGTTAAATGTATCTCCAGCCACTATTTCTTTTACGGCTGTTCTTACTTTTTGCACCAGATCATTGTTCTCATCCTGTAAGCTCAATGAATTTACTTCTGCCGCGGTAGCCTTGCTATCCACATTGCCGAATTGATTGACGATCGAAGTGTCGATGGCTTTGTCTTTATGACGGTTGACAACGTTGATGATAATTTCCTGAGTCTTCCCGTTATACACCGAAGTGACATCCAGGTAAGGGACCTGTTTGTAATCACCTGCATCGTAGCGGTCGCATTGAACAAATGTTTCCAACGACTGGCCGTGACAATTCTGCGCAAAAAGTTGAAGGGGGTAATATATTGACTGCATCCACAGCTTCCCGTTTGTAATCATCATGGGCGCAATTACATTCACCAGTTGGGCCATGTTGGCGATTTTCACGATGTGCGCGTTACGCACGAATACATTGAGATACATGGCCACCACCAATGCATCCTGCATGTTATAATGTTCTTCGAGCTTTTGTTCATTAAATGCACGGTACCACACATTGTATTCATCAAAAGCGATGTAGATCGGTTTTTTCATCTTATACTTGCTCCTGACCTCATTGATAATGCCTTCGGTAATACGGATCGCATTTTCCACCTGGGTAGTCACAGCCATAAATTTATTGTGATCATTATCCCGATTGGCCGAATAGTGATGAAGCGAAATATAATCGATGTAATTGTGTAAGGAATTCAGAACAGTCCGGTCCCATTCAGCCCAATCGCGTACATAATTACTGGAGCCGGAAGCAATCAGTTTAATGCTATCGTCCGACCACTTCATCATCTTGGCGGCTTCCAGCGCAAACTTGCTGTAGTCGTCGGCATTTTTGTGACCAATTTGCCATTCACCATCCATTTCATTGCCCAGGCCCCAGTACTTTACGTGATAGGGTTCGGGGTGACCGTTCTTCGCACGGAGATCAGAATAATACAGTCCTTGTTTTGCGTTGCAATACTCTACCCAGTTGCGTGCCTCATCCAGGGAACCTGTACCCATATTGACACAAAAATATGGTTCAGCTTCGACGGCTTTGGAAAATTTTAGAAACTCATCGGTGCCTACCTCGTTGCTCTCCACGTCTCCCCAGGCCAAATCTTTCCTGTGCGGTCGTTTGTCCTTTGGGCCAATGCCATCTTCCCAGTGGTAGCCCGAAACGAAATTGCCGCCAGGCCAACGAACATTGGTTACACCCAGATTTCTTGTCGCGGTTATTACATCTTTTCGAAACCCATCGGCATTGGCTTCCGGAGCCGCAGGCTCGTAAATGCCACCGTAGATGCATCGACCAAGGTGTTCTGTAAAATTGCCATAAATCAGTTTGTCAATTTCGCCCGTCGTGCGCTCCAGGTCAATCTTTATTTTTGCTTTCAGATTTTGGGCGACTAAACATGTTGCAATATGTAAAAGCAGCCAAAGTGAGATCAGCAGGTTCTTCATGGTGAGGAAATTTATTCGAATATAATTATTAATTGTATAAATGACACTTTAAAAAAGCCGAACGGTCAATGACCGTGGTGGGAAGTCATTAAAGATTTGTTTTTCTTGTGATATGGAAACAAATGAATTTCGACAGGCGGCACATCAGTTGGTTGACTGGATGGCCGATTACATGGAAAATACGGAACGTTATGATGTGAAACCATCCATCCGGCCAGGCGCCATAAAAAATCAACTTCCGGCCTCCGCTCCCATTGAGGGTGAAGATTTTCAGAAACTTTTTCATGATTTTAATTCCATCATCTTGCCGGGTATGACCCACTGGCAGCATCCACAATTTTTCGCTTACTTTCCAACGGGAGCCAGCGGACCGTCGATCCTGGCGGAGATGCTCGCGTCAACCCTCGGTGCACAATGCATGATATGGCTTACCTCTCCTGCCGCCGAAGAATTGGAAGAGCGCATGATGGAGTGGCTGCGCGATATGTTGGGTTTACCTTCCTCGTTTACGGGTGTCATCCAGGATAGCAGTTCTACTGCTACGTTGGTTGCGCTACTTACCGCACGCGAAAAAAAATCAGACTATCAAATCAATAAAAATGGTTTTATAAATAACCGTTTCAGGGTCTATACATCATCACAAGCCCATTCATCCGTTGATAAAGATGTGAAAATTGCCGGCCTTGGTATTAATAATCTAATAAAGATTCAGGTGGATGAAAACTTTGCAATGATTCCGGAAGCTCTTCAAGAGGCCATGGAACGGGACGTGCAGCAAGGATTCATTCCGTTGTGTGTGGTGTCAACCATTGGTACTACCAGTTCAACTGCCATTGATCCTATTGGTGCCATTGCTAAAATTTGTCTGCGGTATGCATGTTGGCATCACATCGACGCCTCCTTTGCCGGCACTGCGCTCGTACTGCCAGAGATGCGATGGATGAGTAAAGGCGTAGAAAATTGCGACAGCTTTGTGGTAAACCCGCACAAGTGGATGTTCACCAATTTTGATTGCTCCGCCTATTTTGTAAAAGATAAAAAAGCACTCATCAACACATTTGCCATCTTACCAGAATATTTAAAGACCCCCGAAGATCATCTGGTCAATAATTATCGTGACTGGGGTATTCCACTTGGGCGCCGGTTTCGTGCATTAAAATTATGGTTTGTGATCCGGTCGTATGGACTTCGGAGGCTTCAAGAAATAATCAGGGAGCATATCACGTTCGGTCAGTGGTTGAAAGAAAAAGTTATTGCAGCAAGAAACTTCGAACTTCTGGCGCCCGTGCCACTCAACCTTGTTTGCTTCCGCTATAAACCTGATGGTGTTACCGATGAAAAAGAATTGGAAGAAATAAATTCAAAGCTTCTTCAAACGCTGAATGCAAGTGGTAAGATTTTAGTGACGCAAACAAAACTGAATGACAAGTACGCCATTCGTTTTGTAGGGGGGAGCGAAAAGACGACCCTTGAACATATACAACAGGGATGGAGACGCGTGGAGCAAACTGCCCTGGAATTGAAATAATGGTCTCTCTAAAAACCTTGTCTTTTATGGCCTCAACCCGTCACCCTTCTCCGGAAGAGAAGGGTACAAGGAGTTTTTAGAGATGCCCATAATAACAATTGAGTA